>JAFZDV010000138.1 GCA_017560955.1 Anaerotignum sp. | reverse complement strand
TCTTGGTCTTAAAAGTGAGTCACCCGGGACTCGAACCCGGGACACCTGGATTAAAAGTCCAGTGCTCTACCGACTGAGCTAGTGACCCGTAACAACAAAATTAAGTATACAGTATGAAACGAAATATGTCAACAGATTTTTTGGTTTTTTTGAGGAAATATTTTGAAACTTTTGTGATACTGAAATCGTCTATGAATTGTTAAGAAATTTGTAAGGAACGGAAGACTTTTTTCATGGTATGATATACAGGAAAGCATTGACAATATGTGATTTTGCAAAACAAAACTGAAATTATGATATAATGAGAAAAAGACCGAAAAGGAGGTCAGGATTTATGGAACAGTTCAATATTCTGGTATGTGATGATGATAAAAGCATCGTAGATGCTATTGAAATTTATCTGAAACAGGAAAACTATAATGTAATTAAGGCGTATAACGGATTGGAAGCACTGCAGGCATTGGAGGAAAATGAAGTGCATCTGATTCTGCTGGATATTATGATGCCACAGATGGATGGTCTGCAGGCGACGGTAAAAATCAGAGAAAATCTGAATATCCCCATTATCATCCTTTCTGCAAAATCGGAAGATACAGATAAGATCCTCGGTCTGAATTTCGGTGCCGATGATTATATGACAAAACCCTTCAATCCACTGGAACTGATGGCTCGTGTGAAAAGCCATATGCGTCGTTATACAGCATTGGGCAGTATCGCGGAAAAGAGCAACATTATCCGCATCGGCGGCATTGAGCTGGACAAGGATTCCAAGCAGGTAAAAGTGGAAGGGGAACTGATCCGTCTGACAGCTACGGAATATGGCATCCTGCAGTTGTTGATGGAAAATGCAGGCAAGGTATTCTCTATCGAAGAAATTTACGAAAAAGTATGGAATGAGCAGTCCTTCTCTCCTGAAAATACGGTTTCTGTACATATCCGCCGTATCCGTGAAAAAATTGAGATCAATCCAAAAGAACCCAGATATCTGAAGGTGGTGTGGGGCATTGGCTACAAAATCGAAAAAATCTAAAGCATTTCAGATGAAATGGAAGGCACTGGGAACGATCCTGTTTTTTATTTGTGCCATTTCAGTTTTCTTCTGCGGTGTGGTTACGGTGAATATCTCCAAAGAATGGAGCAGAGATGTCATCAATGCGGATACAGTCTATGATACGGCTGAATTTCAGGATTTCTTCCATAAAGCACTGGATCATGTGGTTCTGGCGGATGTTTATTATCAGAATGAAGACCGCATTGAGGCCGGGAAAGCGGTGGACAGAGAAGAACTGATCAGCGGCTTCAAAAGATATTACGGCATTATGGATGGCGTTATTACAGGCAATACGGAGATCAATGAAACCTATGACGGTCTGGTCGTTTATGGAGACATTCCTGAAAGCCTGCAGGCAAATCTGGCGGAATATCAGGAACTTGTGGAAACCCGTCTGCCTTCTTATTATAAGATGTATATCCAGCGACAGTTGGATGAATATAAAAGCAGTGTCCGTTATCTGGAGGAACAGAAAAACTTCCTGTATTACATAGAAGATGAAAAGGGCAACATTGTCAGCGGCAATGCCACAAGAGGCGAAATTGGCGAGGCAGAGCGTACATTGGTGCTTTCTGCAGGCTTCAGCAGTGACCATCTGGGAAAAAATCCTTATTATTTTAATACATACACCAATACAGTTCTGGAAGAAAGCAATTACAAATTTTATGGTGCAGTCCGTGACCCTCTGATGCAGGGAGATGCCTTTTATGATATGTGGCAGGACTTTACTTATGCAAAACAGAGTCTGCCGATCCTGTTTGCAGTTTTTGTGGTTTCTCTGGTTGGTGCAATTATCTGTCTGATCCATCTGATCCGTGTGACAGGTCAGAAAGAACGATATGGCAAGGTGCAGCTGGCGCAGGTAGACCGTATTTACAATGAAGTGCATTTCCTGCTGGTTCTCCTGTATGCCCTTGGGAGTACGGTGGCGGCAACGGCGCTTCTGGATGTTATTATGGCAGGTACAGTGCAGTTCTGGAGTTATGTGTTTACTACCATTCTTGGGGCAATGTATCTGGCGGCATTGGGCATTGGCCTGAGTTATGTCCTTTCTGTTTCCAGACAGGTGAAAGACGGCAGTTTTTTTCGTAATACATGGATCTCTGCCTCTATCCGTCGAATGAGTGAACTGTTTACAGGGAAAACATTCCGTGGCTGGATGGTCATCGTTATGCTGTGCTATGGTCTGGGCAACTGTGCCATTATGGGGGCTATGGTTCTGGCGCCTATTCATGGTTATGTGAAAATGGGGATGCTGTTTGGTATTGTTCTGGTATTGTTCAATGCGTTCTGTATGTATCTGTTTATCCGTGCCCTGCGTTCTCTGAAGGAAATCATGGTTTCTGCAAAAGAAAGTTCCAAGGGCAACTTCTCTTACCCTCTGGATCTGAATAAAATTTCTCCTTCTTTTCTGAATTTTGCGGAAGATGTGGCAAATATTCAGGAAGGATTCAAAAATGCGGTGGATGATGCGGTAAAAGGGGAGCGAATGAAGGCAGAACTGATCACCAATGTTTCCCATGACCTGAAAACACCTCTGACTTCTATCATTTCCTATGTGGATCTGCTGAAACAGGAAAAACTGGAAAATGAACAGGCGGATGCTTATGTGGAAGTGCTTTATGAAAAATCCTATCGTCTGAAACAGCTGATCGAAGACCTGATTGAAGCCAGCAAGGCTTCCAGTGGTAATCTGACAGTAGAAAAAATGCGTGTGGATTATAAGCAGCTGGCAATGATGGCAATGGGCGAAATGGCGGATAAAACCGATGCAGTGGGTCTGACGTTCAAGGTCAGCTGCAATGAGCCTGTTTTTATTGATGCAGACGGCGGTCATATGTGGCGAATCATGGAAAATCTCCTTTCCAATGTGATCAAATATGCGATGCCCAATTCCCGTGTGTATGTGGATATTTTCAAAATGGACGGTTATGGTGTGCTGGTGATGAAGAATATTTCTGCTGCACCCATTGATTTTGATGAAACAAGACTGACAGAACGCTTTGTTCGTGGGGATGAATCAAGAACGACGGAAGGCAGTGGTCTTGGCTTATCTATCACCCAGAGCCTTGCGGAAATTCAGGGCGGTACTTTTGGTATTCAGGTGGATGGAGACCTGTTCAAGTCTATTGTCAGCATTCCTCTTTGGATAGCCGAAACGGAAGAATCTGCAGAAAATGAATCTGTATAAATGCGTTAGCGCTCAGTATGAAAATACTGGGCGTTTTTCTTTT
>JAFZDV010000137.1 GCA_017560955.1 Anaerotignum sp. | reverse complement strand
CCTGCAGAAATTTCTGGATGCAAAAGTACCTCAGGTGAAATTCATCGATAGAACTTTTAACTGTAAGAAAAGCCATGCTATGACAATCTGGAAATATCTCTATGAAAACGATAATGGTGTGACCAATTTCCATTTTGAAATCACGGCAGATATCATCGATCAGGAGGCCATTGATTTTCTGAAAAACGTACGAAAAGGCCTGTTCCAGTTTGAAATCGGTGTGCAGTCCACCAATCCCCATACCATCCATGCCATCAACCGAAATGTGAATTTTGATAAACTGGCAGGTATCGTAAAACAGATCAAAGAAGGGGGAAATATTCATCAGCATCTGGATCTTATTGCAGGTCTGCCCCATGAGGATTATGCATCTTTCGGAAAATCCTTCAACGATGTGTATGGTCTGGAGCCGGAACAGCTGCAGCTGGGTTTCCTGAAGGTGCTGAAAGGTTCTATGCTCCACCAGAAACAGGATGAATATGAAATCGTTTACCACGATGCAGCGCCTTATGAAGTGATGACTACGCATATGCTGCCTTACGCAGATACTCTTCGCCTGAAATATATTGAAGAAATGGTGGAAACATACTACAACAGTGGCAAGTTCCTGAACACACTGGCATATCTGGTGCCTTTGTATGAAAGTCCCTTTGCTTTTTATGAAGCATTGTCCCAGTTCTGGCTGGCGGAAGGCTGTCAGTATAAATCTCTTTCTAAAATCGGTCTGTGTGATGTCCTCTGGGATTTTGTGCAGAAAAATGAGAAAGTGGATAAAACCAGATTCCAGTGGGCAATGAAATTTGATATTGCTCTCCATGAAAAGCCCAAAAAACTGCCCCAGTGGCTGACTGTCGGCGGCAATGGTCAGGAATATGAACGCATCACTGCAAAATTGGTACAGAAATACATTCCTTCCTATCTGGAAGCGGAAAAGAAAGTCCTCATCAAGAATACTTATCTTGATAAGTTTGAGGAAAAAATGATTCTGTTGGATTATGGTCACAGAGATCTGCTTGGCAATGCAGAATATCTGGTGATTCCTATGGAAGAAGTGAATGAATTGCTGGAAGTGGAAAAGATTAAGAAATAAAAGAAAGACGAGTCGGAAGACTCGTCTTTTTTACATTAAAAATAAAGTGGAACATTTATAATAATTCAGCAAACCAGAGATACAGACGGATACACCACCCAATCAAACAGATGGCTGATATCAGCAGGAGAATTACGAAGATTTTCATTTTCTGTTTATCCTTTTTGCGGAATGCATCAAACAGGAGCAAGGCAAACAGGGCAGTCAGGATGGCAAGAGCAGGGAAAATATAGCCCAGCCATGTGGGATGAAACATATAAGCCAAACCTTCCATGGAAATCCTCCTTAATCCTTATTATAACTGTACAGTTGTCCAGTCTTCGCAGTTCCATACTTCTGTTACCACATCTCGATAGAATTCGGGTTCGTGGCAGATCAGCAGGATGCTGCCTTTATATGCCTGCAGGGCACGTTTCAGTTCTTCTTTAGCGTCTACATCCAGATGGTTTGTAGGTTCGTCCAGCAGCAGTACATTTGTTTCGTTATTGATCAGTTTGCACAGGCGTACTTTTGCCTGTTCGCCGCCGCTCAGAACTTTTACCATGCTTTCGATATGTTTTGTTGTCAGGCCGCATTTTGCCAGAGCAGCACGTACTTCATACTGTGTGTAAGAAGGGAATTCGCTCCAGATTTCATCGATGCATGTTACGTTTTCTGTGTATTTCTTTTCCTGTTCGAAATAGCCTGTGTACAGATAGTCGCCCAGAGTTGTTTTGCCGCTGATGGGAGGAATTTCACCAATGATAGATTTCAGCAGTGTTGTTTTACCGATACCGTTGGCACCAACCAGTGCGATTTTCTGGCCTCTTTCCATGGAAAGTGTCAGAGGACGGGACAAAGGTTTGTCATAACCGATGACCAGGTCTTCTGTCTGGAAGATATATCTGCCTGCGGCTCTTGCTTCCTTGAAGTTGAATTCGGGCTTAGGTCTGTCTTTTGCCAGTTCAATGACATCCATCTTATCCAGTTTTTTCTGTCTGGACATAGCCATGTTTCTTGTGGCAACACGGGCTTTGTTTCTTGCAACGAAGTCTTTCAGGTCTTCAATTTCCTGCTGCTGTTTGCGGTATGCGGCTTCCAGCTGCGCTTTCTTCATTTCGTAAACTTCCATGAATTTGTCGTAGTCACCAACATAACGAGTCAGCTCTGCGTTTTCAACATGGTAGATCAGGTTAACTACGCTGTTCAGGAAGGGGATATCGTGGGAAATCAGAATGAATGCATTTTCGTAATCATTCAGGTAGCGTTTCAGCCATTCGATGTGGTTTTCATCCAGATAGTTTGTAGGTTCGTCCAGCAGCAGAATATCGGGTTTTTCCAGCAGCAGTTTACCCATCAGGACTCTTGTTCTCTGACCGCCGGAAAGTTCTGTAACATCTCTGTCCAGACCCAGATCGGAAAGACCCAGCGCACGGCCGATTTCATCTACTTTGGAATCGATGATGTAGAAATCGTGCTGATCCAGCATTTCCTGAATGCTGCCTGTTTCTTCCATCAGGAAGTTCATGCGTTCTTCGTCACAGTCTGCCATTTCGCCGTAATAAGCGTTCATCTGCGCTTCCAGTTCAAACAGATAGGAAAATGCGGATGCCAGTACGTCGCGGATGGTCTGGCCTTTTTCCAGAACGGTATGCTGGTCTAAGTAGCCAACACGTACGTTTTTGCTCCATTCGATTTTGCCTTCGTCGGGCATCAGTTTGCCTGTGATG
>JAFZDV010000136.1 GCA_017560955.1 Anaerotignum sp. | reverse complement strand
GATGCAGGCGGCGACAATGGTTCTATCGATGAAAATGAAAAAGAAATGATCAATAACATTTTCGAATTGGGTAACCTTTCCGCAGGCAGCATTGCTACCCACAGAACGGATATCGTTGCAGTACCTTTAGATGCAACATTGGAAGATATCAAGAGTGTTACTGCAGAGGAAAAATACTCCCGTATTCTGGTATATGATGAAAATATCGATAATATCGTTGGTGTATATCATGTCAAAGATATGGTGAAATACATCCTTGCCGATGTTACTCGTGTAGAGGAAGGAAACTTCCATCTGGAAGACCTTCTGATGGAACCATATTTTGTTCCTTTCTCCAAGAAAGTTGATGAACTGCTGGAAGAAATGCAGCTGGAGAAGGTTCATATGGCCATTGTTATCGATGAATATGGCGGTACAGCCGGTATCGTAACAATGGAAGATATCATGGAAGAAATCTTCGGTAATATCTTTGACGAGTATGATGAAGAGGAAGAAGAAGACATCACCCTTGTTGAGGAAAATGTATATCGTATGAACGGTTCTACCGACCTGCAGGATGTAGAAGAGCAGCTGGAAGTAGAATTTGAGGAAGACGAAGATTACGATACTCTGGGCGGTTATCTGATTGGTCGTCTGGGCCGTATTCCAGAAGATGACGAAGTCATTGAAATGGAACTGCATGGCTGGTTGTTCCAGGTAGAAGCATTTGAAGAAAAGCGTATCATGAAAGTTCTTGCATCCAAACTGCCTGAAGAAGAACAGACAGAAGATGCAGAAGATTATAAAGAAAAAAATGAAGAATGAAAATAAAAGGAGGAAGATGTTATGTTGAATGAAAAAGTAGTAGCATTACTGAATGACCAGATCAATAAGGAATTCTATTCCGCATATCTGTATCTGGATTTTTCCAATTTCTTTGAAGACAAAGGTCTGGAAGGCTTTGCAAACTGGTATCGTATTCAGGCGCAGGAAGAAAGAGATCATGCACTGCTGTTTTATGATTACCTGCACAACAACAGCGAAAAAGTAACACTGGGTGCAATCGGCGCTCCCGATGTGGAACTGAAAGAACTGGCAGACCCTCTGCATGCTGGTCTGAAACATGAAATGTATGTAACAGATCTGATCCATACAATCTATGCTGCAGCGAAAGAAGTAAATGACTTCAGAACAATGCAGTTCCTGGATTGGTTTGTAAAAGAACAGGGCGAAGAAGAAAAGAATGCCAACGATCTGATCACAAAGATGGAACTGTTTGGCAGCGACCCCAGAAGCCTGTATCTGCTGGATCAGGAACTGGCAGCAAGAGTATACACAGCACCTTCTCTGGTTCTGGACTAATAAAAATGAAGAGCACGGTTTTACCGTGTTCTTTTTTTGTACTGGCACAATTATTTGCATATTCCATACTTTGAAATAGAAATGAAGGAGAGGATGGAATTTTTATGCCTAACCGAAACTGGTACGAAACAAGTGAAGATATGCTGATGCCACTGCCGCTGACAGAAGAAGAAATCAATCAGACGATGGAGAATCTGACAGAAGAAGTAGTAAATGATAATGCGAGAGGGCGTTATCCTTCTATTACACTGCCAAATAATACCAGTATCACTGTGATTCCGATTATTCCTGGAATTACTTTGTATGGATATATTCGTTTTCTGAATGCCAGTCCTGCAGAGCAGCGAGTTGACATCTATGTGAATGGGCGAAAAGTGGCAGATAGTCTGCTGTATCGGGAATTTACAGAATATATGAAAGTATTTCCCGGCTGGTATCGAATCGCTGTTTATAAAGCAGGAACGATCACTAATCCGCTGACTGTCACCACGCTCCGTGTACAGGCGAATCATATCATTACAATGGCAGTGATCGGTCTGACAGGAGAAATCTCCACACAGGCAATCAACGACAGCCGCCGCTGGCTGAACAGAAATCGCGCTTATGTTCGTTTTGTACAGCTTTCGCCTAATGCACCAACTATGGATGCGTACTGGGACGATGCGTTGGTTCTGGCTGAACTGAACTATCAGGATGTGAGCCGTTATCTCCAGACAACAGCAGGAAGTCATAATCTGAAAATGCGAGATTCCTTAAGTGGCGCAAATCTGGTGGAAAGTCCGGATGTTTCGGTGGAAAATGGAAAAGCATATACCATTTACATTGTGGGTGATATCAATGACCGTACAGGTCTGCAGATCATTGTACCGCTGGAAGGGGCAACTTATCTGGATTTTGGCGACTAAAATTGCATTTTTTCGGGAAAAACCTTTCCGAAACTCGGAATGTATGTTAAACTACTGTCAATAAAATGTACCCGTTGAGAAATACGATAGAAAAGGGAGATTCAAAATGTTAAAAGGCAAAACCGTTGTTTTGGGCGTAACAGGCAGTATCGCTGCTTATAAAATGGCAAATGTAGCAAGCATGCTGGTAAAAATGCATGCAGATGTTCATGTGATCATGACACAGAATGCATGTCAGTTTATCACACCTGTAACTTTCGAAACACTGACAGGTAATAAATGTATGGTCGATACTTTCGACCGTAACTTCCAGTT
>JAFZDV010000135.1 GCA_017560955.1 Anaerotignum sp. | reverse complement strand
GCCATTGGCGAAATCGGTCTGGACTATCATTATGATACACACCCTCGCGAATATCAGCGTTTCTGGTTCATCCAGCAGCTGCGTCTGGCAGAGGAAACAGGCCTTCCCGTTGTCATCCATTCCAGAGAGGCTTCTCAGGATACTTTCGACATCATCGAAAGAACCAAAGTACGCCGTGGTTCCATCCACTGCTACTCCGGCTCTGCAGAAATGGCGAAAGATTATGTAAAAATGGGCTTCCACATTGGCGTTGGCGGCGTGGTAACATTCCCCAATGCAAAAAAACTGGTGGAAGTTGTTGAAGCCATCCCCATTGAAAGCATCCTGATCGAAACAGACTGCCCTTATTTGGCACCTGCTCCCAACAGGGGCAAACGCAATGATTCCAGCAATCTGAAATACATTGTAGAAAAAATTGCTGAAATCAAAGGCATGACTCCTGAAAAAGTAGCCGAAATCACCAAAAAGAACGCCGAAAACCTGTTCTTAAAGTAACAAATCGGATGCATTTTCAGTATTTTGTATACAAAATTCCGCGAAAACCACCTAAGTTTTTAAAAAAGGTTGCGTAATTGTTACAAATGTGTTAATATATTGACTGTAAGGAGAGTAAGATATATCAGAAATGGTATATCTTTTCCTTTGTAAAGAGAAAAATACAGGCGTAAACAATTATGCGGAAGTGACGACTCCCCGTGTAAATACGACCGACCATCCCCCATTCAGGGATGAGGAAAAGGCATAAGAATGTCTATCATGTAATAACGACGAGGAACGGAATCCCCTGCTTTCCCACTCAAAAGGCAGTACGGCCCGCTCAAGGAGGTAAAAATGAAAACACATCTTAGAGTACTTGCAATCGTAGTATTTATATTGGTAATCGGCTGCGGAACAGCATCTGCTTACAGCAAAACGAATATGCAATCTGTTGTAGTCAATATCGACGGCGCACCCAGAATGATTTCCACAGATAAGGAAACAGTAGGTGAAATGCTGGAAGATCTGGACAAAACGATCGACACAGAATATTTCCTGAACGATGCAGAAGAAAGCGATCCCATCGAAGCGATGATGACAATTTCTCTGACATCCGTTACAGAAAAAACAACAGCGGAAACAAAAGAGATCCCCTTCAAGACCATTGAACGTGCCAACCCTAAAATGGCACTGGGTACAACAAAAGTAGTACAGGAAGGTCAGAATGGCGTTTCCTCTCTTTTCTACAAAAATGTTTATCACGGCAGTGAACTGATCGAAACAAAATTTGTAGAAGAAAAAGTAACAGTTCCCGTACAGAACAAAATCGTGGAATACGGCACAACAGGTATGATCCACGGTCACGCTTACACAAAACAGATCCAGGCAAAAGTAACTGCTTACACACCCTTTGACGCAGGCTGCAACGGCATCACAGCCACAGGCACAACAGCGAAAAAAGGCGTTATCGCAGTAGACCCCAAAGTGATTCCTCTGGGCACAAGGGTTTATATTCCCGGTTACGGCGTAGCAGTGGCACAGGATACAGGCGGCGCTATCAAAGGCAACCGTATCGACGTATGCTATGCAACAAAAGCTGAAGCATTCGGCTGGGGCGTAAGAAATGTTCCCGTATATATTTTGCAGTAAATAATAAGGCTTAGACCATATGGTCTAAGCCTTTTCTTTTATCTCGCATTCACTTTCCCTGACATGGTTTCAATATCCACCCTCACCACACCTGTGATGTCCATCTTCGGCAGGATATAATCATCAGAATCCTTGAAAGACATGGGCGCATATTTTTTCGCCACCAGTTTCAGGGCGTGATATTTTTCTTCCTTATCTTCTACGATCGTCGCAATGCCTTCCGCTACCACACTTTCATAGCGGTGGGTATAGTTTTCTCCATCCACATAAGTATTGGTTGTAAAATTCATGCAGACTTTATTGTTCACCTTGATATTTTCGATTTTTCTACCCACATTGGCGGCACAATGGAAATACACCTTATCCCCATCCACCACATGGGAAACGGCTACACCGTAGGGCTGTCCTTCTGCATCGGCAGTCATGATTATGCCGTATTCCGCTTTTTCCATAATTTCTCTGGCCTTTTCATCAGAAACCAGTCTGTCTTTTCTTCTCATTTGATGTTTCACAAAAATCCCTCCCATCTGCCCTCAGTCTAGCACAACCGACTATCCTTCGCAAGATACCTCACCTTGACAGATACCCCAGAGGGGTATAAAATAAACAGGAGATAATACCCCCGAGGGGTATCTGGAGGTGAAAATTATGGAACAATGCTGTTGTCATAAAACAAAACATCGTTCTGAAGAAGAATATAAAACACTCATCAACCGTCTGAGCCGCATCGAAGGTCAGGTACGCGGTGTCCGCAAAATGGTAGAAAATGATGCCTACTGCGTGGATATCCTGACACAGGTCAGCGCCATTCAGGCCGCTCTGAACGGTTTTAACCGCGAACTGCTTTCCAACCACATCCGCACCTGTGTCATGGATGACATTCGAAATGGGAATGATGAAATCGTGGACGAACTGGTACAGACTTTACAGAAACTGATGAAATAAACGGAGGTGTCCCGAATTGAAACAAAAATTTGATGTGACGGGCATGACCTGTTCCGCCTGTTCTGCTCATGTAGAAAAAGCAGTACGGAAACTGGATGGCATCAACTCCGTCAACGTAAATCTGCTACAGAACAGCATGGTAGTGGAATATGATGAAAATGCCCTCACCACCGATGATATCATCGGCGCTGTGAAAAGCGGCGGCTATGGCGCATCTTTGCAGGGTGCAAACAAAACAACTTCTGCAGAACCCCCGAAAAATGTAGCTCTGGAAGAAATGAAGGTCATGAAAAAACGTTTGATTTCTTCTTTCTGCTTCCTCATTCCCCTGTTCTATGTTTCCATGGGGCATATGATGGGGGCACCCCTGCCAAAAATCCTGACAGGCAACGAAAACATCATGCTTTTCGCCCTGACCCAGCTTCTGCTGGCAACGCCAGTCCTCATTATCAATAAAAAATTCTTTGTAGTCGGCTTTCAGGCACTGGCAAACAGAGCCCCTAACATGGACTCTCTGGTAGCCTTAGGTTCTGCAGCCTCATACATTTACAGCATTTTCGCTATTTATGCCATAGGCTATCATCTGGGTCGAGGCAACCTTGCCATGGCACATCATTACGGCATGGAACTGTATCTGGAAGGTGCAGCCATGATCCTGACCCTTATTACTGTGGGGAAATACATGGAAACTCGTTCCAAGGGCAAAACTTCCGAGGCCATCAGTAAACTGATGGATCTGGCACCAAAAATGGCAACTGTCCTGAGAAATGGCAAAGAAACAGAAATCCCCGTAGAACAGGTGGCTGTCGGCGATATCGTTGTCGTTCGTCCCGGTCAGGCCATCCCTGTAGACGGAAAAATCATCGAAGGCTTTTCCTCTATCGATGAAAGTGCCATCACAGGCGAATCTATCCCCGCAGATAAACAGGTGGGCGATATGGTCATCGGCGCAACGGTGAATAAAACAGG
>JAFZDV010000134.1 GCA_017560955.1 Anaerotignum sp. | reverse complement strand
TACAGCGGTTATGAAAACAAAGTAAAAGCCAACATCGAAAAAACAGTGGAAAACAGAGGGATGCAGGATCAGATCTTTGAAGTAAGTGTTCCCCTGCAGGACGTTGTTGAGATGAAGGACGGCCAGAAAAAGACAGTGCAGCGCAAAGTTTTCCCCGGTTATGTACTGCTGAATATGATCATGAATGACGAGACATGGTATGTCGTTCGTAACACAAGAGGCGTAACAAGCTTCGTTGGTCCGGGCTCCAAACCCGTTCCCCTGACAGACGCAGAAGTGCGTGCGATGGGTATCGGCGGCGAGGTGGAAAATCTGGATGTAGAAGTTGGCGACACAGTTCGCGTTGCTACAGGTCCTTTTGCCGAATCTGTTGGTCAGATCCAGGAGATCAATGCTAACAAGAAGACTCTGGTCGTAAGTCTTTCCATCTTCGGCAGGGAGACACCCGTAGAGCTTGATTTCGCTCAGATCGATAAGCTTTGATAAAAAAGCTTACAAATTAAGTCAATTGTTTGTCAAAAGGCAGAAAATTCTGCCGAGTGGGAGGGACAATCCCCGCTAATTACCACATTTATAGGAGGTGCCATCATGGCAAAGAAAGTAACAGGTTATATTAAATTACAGATCCCCGCAGCGAAGGCAACACCCGCTCCTCCTGTTGGTCCCGCACTGGGTCAGCATGGTGTGAACATCATGGGCTTCTGCAAAGAATTCAACGAAAAAACAGCTTCTCAGGCTGGTCTGATCATTCCCGTAGTAATCACAGTATACCAGGATAGAAGCTATTCCTTCATTACAAAAACACCCCCCGCAGCAGTTCTGCTGAAAAAAGCTGCTGGTATCGAATCCGGTTCCGGCACACCCAACAAAACAAAAGTTGCGAAAGTGTCTAAAGCAAAAGTAATGGAAATCGCTGAAATGAAAATGCCCGATCTGAACGCAGCATCCGTTGAAGCTGCTTACAGCATGATCTGCGGCACAGCAAGAAGCATGGGTATCGTTGTTGAAGAATAAGCCGAAATTTTCCATTTAAACATTACAGAAACTAATATAAATTTTGGCGTATAGAAGTGGGAGGGAATTCTCCCGATACTACCACATAAGGAGGTCACGAAAGTGAAAAGAGGTAAAAAATATAGCGAGGCAGCTAAACTCGTAGATAGAGCAGTGCTGTATGATACAGTAGATGCAATCGATCTGGTACAGAAAACATCTACAACAAAATTTGACGCTACAGTAGAAGCGCATATTCGTTTGGGCGTTGACGGCAGACATGCTGATCAGCAGGTTCGTGGTGCCGTAGTTCTTCCTCACGGTACAGGTAAAACAGTTCGTGTTCTGGTATTCGCAAAAGGCGCAAAAGCTGAAGAAGCTCTGGCAGCTGGTGCGGATTTCGTAGGCGCAGAAGATCTGATCCCTAAAATTCAGGGTGAAAACTGGTTCGGTTTCGACGTTGCAGTAGCAACACCCGATATGATGGGCGTTGTTGGTAGACTGGGTCGTGTTCTGGGTCCCAAAGGCCTGATGCCCAACCCTAAAGCTGGTACAGTAACAATGGACGTTACTAAAGCAATCAACGACATCAAAGCTGGTAAAATCGAATACCGTCTGGACAAAACAAACATCATTCATGTGCCCGTAGGCAAGGTATCTTTCGGTTCCGAAAAACTGGCAGAAAACTTCCAGACTCTGATGAGTGCAGTTATAAAAGCAAAACCCCAGGCAGCTAAAGGTCAGTACCTGAAGAGCGTAACACTGACAACAACAATGGGCCCTGGCGTAAAAGTAAACCCTGCAAAAATTTCCGAATAATCTCCGGAAAAACCCTTGACAGGTGCTTGTTTATGGTGTAAAATAAACGAGTTGATAGAAAAAATCGTATATTGCCGTAGACAGCAGGTGCTGAAAAGCGTAAATCCTGCCGAGGAAAATTGCTAATGAGCTTTTGAGCCTCTTTGTCTGCGTGCAAAGAGGCTTTTTTCAATGACATTGAAAAAGTAGGATTTTAAGGAGGTGTAAGGAAACAATGGCAAAAATCGAACAGAAACAGGTTATCGTAAACGAAATCAAAGAAAAGCTGGAAAAAGCAACATCCGTAGTAATGGTTGACGCTAGAGGCTTGACTGTAGAACAGGACACTGATCTGAGAAAACAGCTCAGAGCAGCAGGTGTTGATTATAAAGTTTACAAAAACACAATGGTACACTTCGCAATCCAGGGTACACAGTTCGAAGGTCTGGACCAGTATCTGGCTGGCCCCAGCGCATTCGCTTTCTCTTACGAAGACGCTACAGCAGGTGCAGCAGTGCTGAACAAAGTAGCTAAAAACGTAAAAGAACTGGAATTCAAAGCAGGTGTAGTTGAAGGCGTTGTATACGATGCAGCTGGTATGAAGCTGATCGCTGACATCCCTTCCAGAGAAGTTCTGCTCTCCAAACTGCTGGGCAGCTTCAAATCCCCCATGTCCTCTTTCGCTCGTGTTATCGATCAGATCGCGAAGAAAGACGCATAATTTCACTTGCAGCGTAAATCGCAGCAAAAATGCCGCATAGGGCGGCAAAACCCAATAAAAAATTGAGAAAATAATAACCTAAATATTATCGGAGGTGCTTTACAATGGCAAAACTGACAATCGAAGAAATCATCGCAGCAGTAAAAGAACTGACAGTACTGGAACTGAATGATCTGGTAAAAGCAGCAGAAGAAGAATTTGGCGTATCCGCAGCAGCAGGCGTAGCAGTAGTAGCTGGCCCCGCAGCAGCAGCTGAAGAAGAAAAAACAGAATTCGACGTTGAACTGACAGACGTTGGCGCTGAAAAAATCAAAGTAATCAAAGTTGTTCGTGAAGTAACAGGTCTGGGCCTGAAAGAAGCTAAAGAAGCTGTAGACGGCGCTCCCAAAGTACTGAAAGAACAGGCTTCCAAAGAAGAAGCAGAAGCTATCAAAGCTAAACTGGAAGAAGTTGGCGCTAAAGTAACACTGAAATAATTTCAGCCTACTTAAGATCCTTTTTACCGCAGGTGGAAACACCTGCGGTTTCTTTTTGTGCAAAAAAGCGGAGAAAAGCCGATGGAGTTCGAGAAAGAGTTCAGCTGCTTGCAGCGTGAACTCTTTTTTGAACTCCATCGAAGCGGTTGCGAAGCAAACACATTCATATTCCCGCAAGGAATATGAATGCTTTTCTATTATTCTAAAAATTTCAAAAAAAATTAGAAATTCTATTGACATAGTGGGATATCAATGGTAATATATAGACACAGAGTTAGTGAGCGCTAACAAAACCGAAGAGCCATCGGTAATAAACAAAATATCCTTCATTCTTAAATATCAAAAAGGGACGAGAAATGCTCGTCCCTTTTTGATACTCAGAATTTGATTACTTTTGGTGCTTCAGTAAAAGAAGAAAATGTTGCAGTTGCATCTTTTAAATATAACACTTCTGTGTTATCATCTGCAGCATCATACATTTTTTTCAGCATGGGATAATTGTCCAGCATATGGGCCTTTGCTTCGATGCGTTCATCTCTTACCAGAGTGCAGGCTACACGCAGCCATTTCTGACCGTCAAAAGCACAGATTTCTGCTTTGGGGTTTGCTGCGATCTGTTTGGAAACCTCTTTTACTTTGCCTGTCTGGATATAAAGTTTATCCTCGAATAAATCGATGGTGCCGAAAGGACGTACACGAGGCTGACCATCTGCCTCTACAGTAGCGAGATAATATGTATTGCATTTTTTCAGAAATTCAAATACTTCTTTCATATAAACGACCTCCTTTTTCCTCATTCTATCACGGAAAAGGATTTTATGAAATGTATTTTTGATAGGCAAACAACTTGAAAAGGGAGTTTCGGAAGGGTATAATAATAAAATTAGAGAGAAATCACAAAATTGATATACAAAAGACAGGAGAATGTTTATGGGATTAATGACACAGGTTTTCTTTCTGGTGATCGGGTTCGTATTGCTGGTAAAGGGGGCAGACTGGTTTGTAGAAGGTGCAGCCAGTATTGCAGATAAATTTGGTATTCCACAGATCGTGATTGGCTTGACCATCGTAGCCATGGGCACCAGTGCTCCAGAGGCAGCAGTAAGCCTTTCTGCGGCCTTTAAGGGAAGTGCGGAAATTACGATTGGGAATGTAGTCGGCAGTAATATTCTGAATATTCTGATCATTCTGGGGCTGACTGCTGCGATTCGTTCCGTATTTGTACAGAGAACAACGATTTTTTATGAAATTCCCATGATGATCGGTATTACAATCCTTCTGGCAGTTATGGGGCTACAGAATAATGTGGTTGGCAGGATCGAAGGTATTATCCTGATGGGCTGCATGGTGGTTTATATGCTCTATCTGCTGCGACTGGCAAAGAGAGGCACTGTTGAAAATGAGGAACTGGATGAATTTGCAGAAAAAGCACCCATGGGGAAATTGCTGTTTTTAGTGGTAATTGGTATGGGCGCAATCGTATGGGGCAGTGACATTGCTGTTGATGCAGCGACATCCATCGCCCGTATCTTTGGTATGAGTGAACGCTTTATTGGTCTGACTATTGTGGCACTGGGTACATCTCTGCCTGAACTGGTGACCAGTGTGACAGCGGCGATGAAGGGCAATTCTGATATTGCGGTGGGTAATATTGTCGGCAGCAACCTTTTCAACATCATGTTTGTTGTAGGTCTGACTGCTATCATCACACCCGTTGTTTATGTATCTGCTTTCAAAATCGATAGTATCGTTGCAGTGGCATCTGCGGTGCTGCTGTGGCTGTGTGTATTCCGCAAACAGACTCTGAACAGACTGCATGGTATCATCATGCTGGCTTGTTATGGCGGTTACTTTATGTACTTAATACGTTAAGTGGAAAAAATCTTGCAAAATAAAACAGGACTTCCTGATAAAGGAGGTCCTGTTTTTTTACATCAGTCCAGAACAATAGGCATATCCAGAAGACGATATGTAGTGAAAGTGCCTTTGCCGATGAGTTTTCCTGTTTCAGAAAGGACTTCTACATCAAATACACAGATTTTGCCGCCTTCTTTGACACATTTTGCTGTCGCAGTCAGCTCTTTCATGTTAGAGGCAGGGGAAAGGTAATGGTATGCGCCATCTACAGTAACACCATGGGTGCCGAGGGACGCATTTGCGGAGCCGACAACTACATCTGCCATAGTGTAGAGTGCGCCGCCGTGGACAATGCCTGTAGGGTTCAGGTGGAAGGGCTGCAGTTCCATTTTTACTTCCGCATAGCCGTGTTCGATTTTTGTTGTAGTGATATTTACATGTTTTGCAAAGTTATTTGTGCTGTTTCTCTGATCAGCCAGTTTCTGATAATCCATAAGAAAACTCCTTTCGGGGTGAATATTTTTCGTGATATGAACAGTATAAATGGACAGAAGGATGTTTTCAATGGGCTTTATGGGACAAACTTTCCTGAAATGAAAAAAATTGTCCCAAATGTTTGCAAGACTGTATGAATTCTGGTACAATGATTCGTATATACAAAAGAGGGAAGGGATTTTATGAATTTTATCTTTTTATCACCAAATTTTCCGAAAACATATTATCACTTTACAAAATGCCTGAAAAATAACGGTGTAACAACACTGGGTATTGGCGATGAACCTTATGACCAGCTGAGTCAGGAATGCCGTGATTCTCTGGTGGAATATTATAAAGTAAGCACTCTGGAAAACTATGATGAAGTTTACAGAGCAGTGGCATTCTTTGCTTTCAAATATGGCCGTATCGATTGGCTGGAAACAAACAATGAATACTGGCTGTTACGAGATGCCCAGCTGAGAACAGACTTCAATATCACTACAGGTCTGCAGAATGACCAGATCGACGGCATCAAATTCAAGAGCAAAATGAAGGAATACTATGCAAAAGCAGGCGTTCCTACAGCAAGATATCATCTGGTGGATACACTGGAAGGCGGTCTGAAATTTGTTGCAGATGCAGGCTATCCTGTCATCGTAAAACCCGATAATGGTGTTGGCGCAGCGGCTACATATAAACTGAAAAACGAAGAAGAACTGAGAGATTTCTATAACAACCTGCCGGATGAACAGTATGTTATGGAAGAGTTCATCAATGGTTCTATCATTTCCTACGATGGTATCTGCGACTCCAACAGGGATATCGTTTTTGAAACATGCCACTTCTACACAGAACCTATCATGGATGTTGTAAACAAAGGTCTGGAACTGTGTTATTACTCCAGAAAGCAGATCCCTGAAGAACTGAGAGATGCCGGCAGAAGAACCATCAAGGCGTTTAACAGCAATTCCCGTTTCTTCCACTGCGAATTCTTTGTGCTGAATGAAGATAAAAAAGGTCTGGGTAAAAAAGGCGATATCTTCGGTCTGGAAGTAAATATGAGACCTCCTGGTGGCTATACACCCGATATGATGAACTTTGCAAATGACATCGATGTATATCAGATCTGGGCGGATATGGTATGCCACGATAAAGGTTTCTTTGACCCTGAACACAGACCCTACGCGGCTGTTTATGGCTCCCAGAGAAAAGGCAAATCCTATGCTCATAACAAAGATGATATCTTTGCAAAATACGGTCAGAACATCCTGATGTATGAAGAAATGCCCGAAGTTCTGGCAAGTGCTATGGGCGATTATGCTTATATGGCAAGATTCGATACAGATGAAGAAATGTACGAATTCCTGAATTATGTAATTGAGAAAAAGGAAGGTTAATGAATATGCATACTTATTATTATAAAGAATATTCCCATCACCTGAATCGTGATATGGAATTTAAAGTATACGGCCACGCTGGTCTGCCTATGGTAGTCTTCCCTTGTCAGGACGGTAAATTTTTCGATTTCGAAAGCCGTGGTATGATGGAAACAGTAAAAGATCACCTGGAACAGGGCAGACTGCAGCTGTTCTGTGTTTCTAGCATTGACGAAGAAACATGGAGCAAAGCGGATGGTGAACACCATGGCAGAATCATGTGGCATGAACAGTGGTTCAAATACATCTGTGAAGAATTCATGCCTCGTCTGCATCAGATCCACGCAGAACATGACCCCAACCCTTACTATGGTAAGGTTATGCTGACTGGTGCATCCATGGGCGGTTACCATTGTGTAAACTTCTACCTGAGAAGACCTGATCTGTTCGGCGGCTGCCTCTCTCTGAGCGGTCTGTTCCACGCAGGCTACTTTTTCCAGGGTTATAACGATATCAATGTATACTACAACTCTCCTGTAGACTACCTGCCTAATATGGCTGCGGATCATCCTCTGCTGGATCAGTTCCGTCAGGGCAGAATCGTGATCTGCTGTGGTCAGGGTGCATGGGAAGATGAAGCAAAAGCCGATGCATGGTCTCTGCAGGCGCAGTTCGCAAGACTGGGCGTTCCTGCATGGATCGATGTTTGGGGCGAAGATGTCAACCATGACTGGCCCTGGTGGCTCATCCAGTTCCCTTATCATGTAAATAAACTGCTGGGCTATTGATGTTGAGCAAATAATAAACCCCCT
>JAFZDV010000133.1 GCA_017560955.1 Anaerotignum sp. | reverse complement strand
CCGTCATCCAGAACGGCTTTGCCTGTCATTTTGCCGAATACCTGATGCTGGTCGGAAATAAGGAATTTCAGGTCAGTCAGAGCGGCACGGTCGATGATGGGCTGGAAGTCCATTTCGAAACGGCCGTCGGAGGAAGTGAATTTCCATGGTTTCAGGATATCATCCTCCGGCATATGGAAGGTCACATCATCCAGCTTGTGGCCTTTGCCGTCATAGAAAATGATGTTTTCTGTAGCGGCGGAAGTGTTGCCGAAGCCGTAACCAATGTTAAAGCCGAAGGGTTTGCCGTTTACGATAGCATTGCCGCTGCCCCAGTACCATGTGTTGTCGTATGTCCATACGCCTCTGCCCCAATCCAGTGTACCGAAGGATGTTTTGGGGCTGAATTCGTAAGTTTTGCCGTCATAAGTCATGTAGCCTTTGGCAGGCATGCAGTTGATTTTCTGGTTGTAATAGAAAGTATGCTTCTGATCCCAGGGGGTGGCGATGACCATGGTATCCATTTCGGGCTGTTTCATAACGATATCGCAGAAGAGAGGCTTGCCGTTCCAGAAATCCTTGAATTCGCAGACGATGCGGCGCTTGCCTTCTTTTACGAGGAATTTCAGGTCAATGCGTTTATCTTTATAGCGCACATTGCCTTTGGAGGAATTTTCGGGCAGTTTGAATTTGCCCATGGGGAAAGGTGTGATGATGGATTCTGTATGTTCCCAGGGATCATTTTCATCCAGAGAGAGCAGGGATACGGAAATAAGGCCCATATAGCCGTTATCAGCAATGGTGAAACAGCCTGCGAAGCCGTCCCCCATGACCAGATAATAATCCCATTCCTTGATGCGGATGGAAGGTGCTTTGATCATTTTGCGGCGGTAATCCCATACCTGATTTCTTGCCCAGCCGGGTTCAGCGATCTCGCCTGTTTTATCTAATAAGAACTGTTTTTTCGTTACTTCGTGATTTCTCATGGTTATCATCTCCAAAGATATTGGTTTTATAAAATATTTCCTGTACTGATGATAGCACAGGTGTATGATTTTTTCAAATCGATACAAAGGCAAGAAAAATACTATGAATTGTTGCTATTCCTGCCTTTTCTGTGTTATACTAAAAGATAATTGATTGCAGAAAGGACGGCGGCGTATATGACAGAAGAAAAAGATATTCGTGTGATGGTAGACGAGGACATTGCTCTTGCAAAAGCCGTCTGGGCAGCATCTTCCTATGACAGCGAAGTCATGGGGGAATTGTTTTATCACCTCATGGAGCGATACAAGGATGAGATCGAAGATTTCATGAAAGGTCTGAAAGTGATCCAGTCTGATGAAGACACTGCGGAACTGGCTGAAATCTATCGCGGTAACATCAGGGTGATGATGGAACGCCTGAAAGGCTTTCGGGGAAACGGGTACAGCAACGAGGGTCTGATGGAATACTATATCGCAAGGGACAGACAGGAACTGAACTTTCAGGCGGATTTTACCACAGTTCGTCTGGAGCTGGGCCTGATGGAACTTTCCCGTGGGGAGAGAGAAGATATCATGCGCCATCTGGATGAGATGGAGGAAATCTGTTCTCAGGTATTGACGAAAACAGAAAAATGGGAAGGACTCAGGGAGCATCTGGTCTGGCTGTCCGGCAAGGATGTGGCGGTTGCCATGAAACTGCTGCCTCTGTTCTTCAGAATCAACTGATTAGGTGATAAAAATGATTAAACTGATCGTATCCGATATGGATGGTACATTGGTCAATGACGAAAAGAAAATAGATGAAAATATTTACGAACTGCTGCCCAGATTGAAAGAAATGGGCACAAAGTTCGTGGTTGCCAGCGGCAGACAGTATCCCAGTCTTTATAATGATTTCAAAGAACATACGGAAGATGTGGTCATCTGCTCTGAAAATGGTGCATTTATCGTGGATAACGGAAAAGAACTTCATGCCAGCTGCATGACGAAGGAACAGGTGAAGATGTCTCTGGATGCGGCCTTTGCTGTGGAAGGGATGGAACCTGTGGTCTGTGCCAAATATGTGACATATACCAGAGATGAGGGAGTAAAGGAATTTCTGGAATCTCCCAAGTTCAATTATAAAATGGCAGTGGCAGAGGATTTATATGAAATTGACGATGATATCATCAAAATTTCCATGCTGGTAATGAATGGGGAAGATACGGTTGCCATGTTCCGCAAGGTTCGTGCAGAACTGGATGAAAGACTGAATCTTGTGACCAGCGGTGAAGGCTGTATGGATACAGGGATCTACGGTGTCAACAAAGGGGCTGCCGTGGAAGTGCTGCAGAAAATGTGGGGCATTACCCCTGCGGAAACCATGGTCATCGGCGATCAGTATAACGATGTAGATATGTTTGATAAAGCCGACTACAGTTTTGCTATGGCAGGGGCTGTGGAAGGTGTGAAGAAAAAAGCCCGTTTTATTGCGGGAAGCAACAATGAAGGCGGTGTGGTGAAAGCCATCCGTGAAATGACAGGAATATAACACTCATAAGGAGAGTTCAGATATGAAAAAAGCGGCAAGTTTTGCCTTAGGCTGTAAGGTAAATCAGTATGAAAGTGAAGCCATTGCGGAGCTGTTTCAGGAAAAAGGCTATGAGATCGTCGGCATCGATGAAGAGGCTGATGTTTATGTCATCAATACCTGCACAGTAACAAATTTCGGGGACAAAAAATCCCGTCAGCTGATCCGTAAGGTAAAAAGACAGAATGAAAATGCCATCGTGTGCGTTGTAGGCTGTTATGCCCAGACTGCACCTCAGGAACTGGAAAAGGTAGAAGGTGTAAACCTTGTACTTGGTACAAAAGACCGTGCCCAGATCGTAGAGATGGTAGAAAACTATAAAGTGGAAAACGGCGTGGAAAGCCACGTTTCCGATATCATGAAGGAAAGACTGTTTGAGCCTCTGTCCATTCAGAAACTGGCCAATAGAACCAGAGCATACCTGAAAATTCAGGATGGCTGCAGTCAGTTCTGTTCCTACTGCATCATCCCCTATGCAAGGGG
>JAFZDV010000013.1 GCA_017560955.1 Anaerotignum sp. | reverse complement strand
CAGATCTCTGGCATTGGCATTCTGATAAACCACACGGGACATAATACGCTCAAAGTCATACATAGAACGCAGAATATCCTTGATTTCTTCTCTCAGGAAGAGGTCTTTGAATAATTCTTCTACCCCATCCAGTCGTTTATTGATTTCTTCCTTGGAAAGCAGAGGCTGTTCCACCCATTTACGCAGAAGTCTTGCCCCCATAGCAGTCTGAGTCTTATCCAGAACACTCAGCAAAGAACCCTTTTTGTTCTTTTCGCGCATGGTTTCTGTCAGTTCCAGATTGCGGCGGCTGGAAACATCCAGCAGCATGAAGTCACCTGTTGTATAATACTTCAGGGAAGAAATATGACTTAAGTCGTTTTTCTGTGTTTCATTCAGATACCACATCAGGGCGCCGGAAGCCGCTGTTGCCAGTAGTTTTTTCTTCAGACCAAAACCTTCCAGCGTTTTCACTTTGAAGTGATTCTGAAGGGCATCCTTTGCAGTATTGTAATCGTACATACGGCTGTCGATATCATTGAGGTATAAACGGAATCTCTGCTCAATTTCCTTTGCCAATGGGCTTCCCAGAAACTCACCATTACAAATGAGTTCCGCAGGAGAGAAACGAGCCGTTTCATCCAGAATTTTTGCTGCCGCTTGTACACTGCCGAATTCCGTTGTCTGGAATTCACCTGTGGTAACATCGCAAACTGCAATGCCATAACCACTATTGCTGCTGTAAACGGAGAGGATGTAGTTATTTTTTGTTTCATCCAGAACAGTATGGTCTACCACGGTACCGGGCGTGATGACACGAACAACATCGCGTTTCACAAGGCCTTTTGCCGCCTTGGGATCTTCCACCTGTTCACAGATAGCGACCTTATACCCTCTTTCTACCAGACGGGCAATGTAGCCGTCTGCAGAATGGAAAGGCACACCACACATAGGCGCTCTTTCTTCCTGCCCCCAGTCTTTCCCCGTCAGAGTGATTTCCAGTTCTTTGGATGCAATGACCGCATCTTCAAAAAACATTTCATAAAAGTCACCTAAACGGAAAAAGAGCAGGCAATGCTTATAGTTTTCTTTGATTTCAAAGTATTGCTGCATCATGGGTGTGATCTTCGCCATGGATGTCCTTCCTCCTTCTCCTTTTTAGCAAGCATACCCGAACCCCATAAAAGGAGTTCGGGTAGCATCATTTCATTCTTTGTACTTCTCTTTGACTCACTAAAAACCTGTTTTAGCGAATTTTATCAGTGGCAGCCGCCGCCACAAGAAGAACAGCAGCTGGGATCGCAGCCACCAGCCTGTTCAGGTTCTTCACCTGTCAGAGTTGCTGTGATGATATTGAATACGGAATTCATGAAGTTGTTGAAGTTCTGTTCTGCAACATACAGGTCGGAAGCCAGTTTGTTTGTTCTGATCTGTTCGCCCATTGTTTTCATTTTTTCATTGAATTCTCTCTGTTCTTCGATTTCAATGCCGCCCTGCTGCATTTTTGCTTCGAAATCATAGTGCATTTTTGTGTATTCCGCTACCAGTTTGGAAACTTCGGGATCTTTTTCGTATGCTTCTTTTGCAGCCAGCAGTGCTTCCACCTGAGGTGTTTTCTGCAGTTCTTCGCCCAGTGCTCTTGCCATTTCAAATACTGTTGCCATAATAATTCACCTTAAATCCTTTCACCAATCAAATAGAATGTTTTGTTATCGATGATTTTAACGGGAACCATCTGCCCGATCATATCTTCCGTACCAGGGAAGTGTACCAGCATATTATTATCAGTACGACCTGTCAGGATAGAGCTGTTCTGTTTGCTCACTTCTTCCGCAAAAACTGTCATGACCTTGCCCACCTGTTCTTCATGAACTTCATGAACAATAGGGTTCAGCACATCCAGCATTCTGTTGAAGCGGTCACTTACCACATCTTCAGGTACCTGATCTTCCATCACTGCAGCAGGTGTGCCTGTGCGTTTGGAATAGATAAATGTGAATGCGGAACCATAACGGGATTCACGGATGACATCCAGTGTTTTCTGGAAGTCTTCTTCTGTTTCACCGGGGAAACCTACGATGATATCTGTACTCAGAGTGATTTCAGGCATAGCCTCTCTCGCCTTACGCACGATTTCCATGTAAGATTCCTTGGTGTAGTGGCGGTTCATACGACGCAGGATCTCACTGCTGCCGCTCTGAACGGGCAGATGCAGGTATTTGCATACATGCTCACATTCTGCCATCGCCTTTATCAATTCATCAGAAAGATCTTTGGGGTGAGATGTCATGAAACGGATACGTTCAATACCCTCAACCTCATTCACCATACGCAGCAGTTCTGCGAAGGAAATGGGGTTGTCCAGATTCTTTCCGTAAGAATTTACATTCTGACCCAGCAGCATAACTTCTTTTACGCCGTCAGCCGCCAGTTTGCGTACTTCCGCAAGGATATCCTCAGGAGTACGGCTGCGTTCTCTGCCGCGCACATAAGGCACGATGCAGTAAGAACAGAAATTGTTACAGCCAAACATGATATTTACAGACGCCTTATAAGGGAAATGTCTGATGATAGGCAGGTCTTCCACAACTTCTTTGTGTTCCTGCCAGATATCATATACGGTTCTGTCACTTTCCATACGGGTTGCTACCAGTTCAGGCAGCTTATACAGATTAAATGTGCCAAAAACGATATCAACATGACGATATTTCTGACGCAGTGTCTGCAGTACAGTTTCCTGCTGCATCATACAACCACAAAGAGCAATGATCGCATCGGGATTTTTCACTTCTTTGTAGTGTTTCAGCCAACCAAGTTTACCATATACTTTCAGTTCTGCATTTTCTCTGACACAGCATGTGTTGTAGATGATGAAATCGGCTTCTTTTTCCACATCAGTAGATTCAAAGCCCATTTCTGTCAGCATACCTTCCAGTTTTTCGGAGTCATGCGCATTCATCTGGCATCCCATTGCCAAAGAATAGAACTTCTTTTTGCGTCCATTCGCCATTTCGAAAGCATCGTTTTTTTCACGGATCATTCGGATATATTCCAGCTGTCTTACCAGTTCCATTTCACTGGGTTTTACAGCACTTCCTGCTTTATTTTCCATGTTCGTTTCCTTTCAAAATGCAAACATTTTGCGAAAAGCATATACTTCCCACAATCTTATATATTTTATCACAAAATCAAGGTTTTCTCAATGTTTTTTCAAAGAATCTTATGCAAATGAAAGGACTTCCAGAGAATTGCCATGTTCTTTGATAATATTCAGAAGATCTGCAGGAGAAAGATAAACAGATGCTGTATTATCATTGGGATGCACACCGATTCTTTCCAGCTTACAGAGGTCCTCATCCATATAAACTTCTACAGCACAGTTTTCATCATTCAGCACCCCCAGGGGTGTAACTGCACCTTTTTTCAGTCCCAGATATTTTTCCAGTCTTTCTTCCGATGAAAAGGATAATTTTGTACCCAGCTTTTCACCAAGTTCCTTCAGATTCACCTGTTTTAAACCTTTTACCACTACAAGGAAATGGCGTTTCCCCTTCTGATCTCTCAGGAAAAGATTTTTTGCGATCTCATCCATACTTTCCAGACCCAGTTCTTCCATTTCTTCAATGGTAAAAACTGCTTTATGCTCTACCCATTCAAAAGGAATATTCTTCTCTTCCAGAAAAGTTTTTACTTCCTGTTTTCCAAACATATTTTTCACTCCTTCCGCAGAAGATGATACCATATTCCCCACAAAAAGAACAGTAAGAAACCTTGATTTTTCAATATTTCCTGTAATGTTTACAAAGTGTTCACAATTCAGTCATATCAGATTCATATTGACAGATTATGATAAAGATGTCCTTAAGAAAAAGGACTCGTTGTTAAATATAGTATACATACCCTCCCCTTTTTAAGAGAGCCTTTTCCATTGGCTCTCTTTTCCTTTTTCTTGCGAAAAACCTTCTGCTATATTAAACTGAAGATACTATCTTATTTCCGAAAAGAGGTGCCCTTATGAACCCCATGATAAAAGATGCAAGAACTATTATTGACTCTGCCATTCAGGCGTCTCTGCCCAATGAAGCTGTGAAAAAAGCAATTCTTGGCAAAAACTTTGTTTTCGATGGAAAAGTGATCGTTATTTCCATCGGCAAAGCAGCCTGGAATATGGCCAAAGCAGCCGCAGAGCATATTCCTCATAAAATAGACACAGGTATCATTCTTACAAAATACGGTCATTCTCAGGGTGATATCCCTGATTTCACCATTCTGGAAGCAGGACATCCCCTGCCCGATGAAAACACAATCTGCGGTACAGAAAAGATCATTGAAGCCATTTCTGATCTGAATGAAAAAGATACTGTATTCTTCCTTGTTTCCGGCGGCGGTTCTGCTTTGTTCGAAAAACCTGCCGGTGCTCTGACATTGGCTGATTTTCTTGATATTACAGACCAGATGCTGAAATGCGGCGCTGATATTGTAGAAATGAACACTGTTCGCAAACACCTTTCTG
>JAFZDV010000132.1 GCA_017560955.1 Anaerotignum sp. | reverse complement strand
GCGTGAAGGTGTTATTTCCAATTATGATGCAACAGAAAAAATGCTGCAGTATTTCATTGAAAAGGCTATGGGCAAGCGTTCTTTTGTAAAGCCTACGATTGCGGTCTGTGTGCCTTCCAGCGTTACGGAAGTAGAAAAAAGAGCGGTAGAAGATGCAACCCGTCAGGCTGGTGCCAGAAGGGTGCATATCATTGAAGAACCCATTGCGGCTGCTATCGGTGCGGGTATCGATATTTCCAGAGCCTGCGGCAGTATGGTGGTGGATATCGGCGGTGGTACGACAGATATCGCAGTCATCTCTCTGGGCGGTACAGTTGTGAGTCATTCTCAGAAAATCGCAGGTGACAATTTCGATGATGCCATCATCCGTTATATGAGAAAGAAACATAATGTTCTGATCGGCGAAAGAACAGCGGAAGAACTGAAGATCAGGATCGGTACAGCTTTTCAGCGTTCTATTCCCGTTACACTGGATGTGCGCGGCAGAAACCTGATCACAGGCCTGCCTAAGAATATTACCGTAACTTCCGAAGAAATGCATGAGGCGCTGGAGGAATCTGTAGAAGCCATTGCTGATGCGGTACATGGTGTGCTGGAGCGTACACCCCCTGAACTGGCGGCAGATATTTTTGAACGCGGTATCGTTATGACTGGCGGCGGCAGCCTGCTCTATGGTCTGGATAAACTGATTCAGCAGAAAACAGGCATCCATGCTATGGTGGCAGAGGATGCGGTCAGTTGTGTAGCTATCGGCACAGGCAGATATATCGAATTTATTTCTGAAACGGCAGAAGAAGAAAGAGAACAGAAACGCGGATTTGACATCAGCGGATTGTTTAAAAAGAAATAAGCGAAGCACCCGATGCAAGTCGGGTGTTTTTCTTTTGCACAAAAGTGATGTGAATGAAAAAAAGTACAAGAGTGACATATATATAACAATTTAAAAATTGAGGACAAAATTAAAAAAGTGTCCGTTGTATGCGGATAAATACAAGAGAGTGTTTTTTCATGTTCAATCTGCTGAGGAAAGGAAAACAGAATGAATCTGTTTTCGGAAGAATTGACGATGAAATCTGACAGTTGATTTTTTTCATAATTTTTGAAGGCAAAATTTGTGTAAAAATCATTCCAAATCTTGAAAAAAATACTATACAAGTTAAAAATATGTGTTATAATATTGTCGGAAAGAAGCGGAAGGGTGTACTATGCTCTGAATGCAAGTGTGGTTGCCTGAAAGCTTTCTCTTCATTTTGCCCTAACCGCATGGGGCAAGAAAAAAATTATTGTTAATCTATACACAATAGGAGGTCATTGAGTTATGAACGCTTATATCGAACGCGTAATCGAACAGGTTAAAGCACGTGACGCACACGAACCCGAATTCATCCAGACAGTAGAAGAAGTATTCGCTTCCATCGAAAAAGAAGTTGAACTGCACCCCGAATATGAAAAAATGGGTCTGCTGGAAAGACTGGTTGAACCTGAAAGATCCGTATCCTTCAGAGTAACATGGGTAGACGACGCTGGCAAAGTAAACGTAAACAGAGGTTTCAGAGTACAGTTCTCCTCTGCACTGGGTCCCTACAAAGGCGGTCTGAGATTTGCTTCCAACGTATACTCTGGCGTAGTTAAATTCCTGGGCTTCGAACAGATCTTCAAAAACGCTCTGACAGGCCTGCCCATCGGTGGTGGTAAAGGTGGTTCCGACTTCAACCCCAACGGTAAATCCGATATGGAAATCATGAGATTCTGCCAGGCATTCATGACAGAACTGTACAGACACATCGGTCCCGACGTTGACGTTCCCGCTGGTGACATCGGCGTAGCTGGTAGAGAAATCGGCTTCATGTACGGTCAGTACAAAAGAATCAAAGGCTGTTGGGAAAACGGCGTTCTGACAGGTAAAGGTCTGGAATACGGCGGTTCCCTGTTCAGACCCGAAGCAACAGGCTACGGTGCTACATACTACACAAACGAAGTTCTGCTGCATGAAGGCGACACATTCGAAGGCAAAACAGTAGCTATGTCCGGTTTCGGTAACGTAGCTTGGGGTGTTGCTCAGAAAGTAGCTCAGCTGGGCGGTAAAGTTGTTACTCTGTCCGGTCCCGACGGTTACTGCTACGATCCCGAAGGTATCACAACACAGGAAAAATTCGACTACATGGTAGAAATGAGAACATCCGGTAGAAACAGAGCTCAGGACTACGCTGAAAAATTCGGTGTTGAATTCTTCCCCGGCCAGAAACCTTGGGGCGTAAAAGTTGACATCGCTATGCCTTGTGCATACCAGAACGAAATCGGTATGACAGAAATCAAACAGATCCTGGACGAAAACGGCACAAAATACTACATCGAAGTAGCTAACATGCCTACAACAAACGAAGCTCTGGGTTACGCTATGGCTAAAGAAGGCGTTATCGTTGCTCCTTCTAAAGCAGTTAACGCTGGTGGTGTAGCAGTTTCCGCTCTGGAAATGGCTCAGAACTCCATGAGATACAGCTGGGAAGGCGCAGAAGTTGACGCTAAACTGGTTGGTATCATGAAAAACATCCACGCTATCTCTGTAGAAGCTGCTGAATCCGCTGGTATGGGTTACAACCTGGTAGCAGGTGCTAACATCGCTGGCTTCAAAAAAGTAGCTGCAGCTATGATGGCTCAGGGTCTGGTATAATTTAAACTTGATTCTTAATCACGTTTGATTACGACGACTAATTAAGCAAACTCAAAGGGGACGGAGCAATCCGTCCCTTTTCCTTTGCGGAAAAACAAAAAAAGACCATGAACTTTTCCAAGTTCATGGTCTTTTTTATTTCTGTTCAAATGTATTTCTCATTCGTTCCATATCATAATCCAGCAGCCAGTTTCTGCAGTCTTCGTAAAGATAACGGATATCCTCAGGAGATTTCCCTACGATATCCAGGCCTCTGTCATCATAAGGATGAAACAACAGGTGGCGTGTAGTATCGAAAAAGAAAATGGCGGAGGATAATTCGCGGAATCCTAAGCCTTTGAAGTCGGAATGTACGATTTCTTCGAACAAAGGCTGAATTTTCGGTGGTGTATCATCCATATCCCAGAACAGCAGGATGCGTGTCATGGGTTCTTCTGCGGCAGTGGTTACTTCCTGCTGATAGACCTCTGCAGGAGAAGGCAGATGGCACAGTCGGCAGAAACGATCGATGATCTCATCTACATCAGAATCTACATCGGGGGTACGGTAAAGTACCCAGAGCAGTGTATCGAAGGGAGCAGTCTTTTCGTAAAGAAAAGAAGTACGCCATAATGCACTGCGCAGATATTTGGGGTTCAGTTTTTTCTCTGTCAGAAAAATCTCCAGATCAGG
>JAFZDV010000131.1 GCA_017560955.1 Anaerotignum sp. | reverse complement strand
GCCATCTTTCATTTTAGCGATGGATTCAGCGTTGATCATGTGTTTTGTAGCGGGCATCAGAGGGCAGTGGATGGAAATAACGTCGGATCTAGCGTACAGTTCATCCAGTTCAACGTATTCCAGACCCAGGGTAGGGTTAGGGAATGCATCGTAAGCGATTACGTTCATGCCGTAACCTTTCAGGATGTTGATCATGCACTGACCGATTTTACCTGTACCGATAACACCTGCTGTTTTGCCAACCAGAGCGATACCTGTCAGACCAGCGATATCGAAGTTGAATTTTGTTGTTCTATCCCAACCCAGGTGTGTGTTTCTGTTGATTGTCATCAGCAGAGCAGCACCCTGTTCAGCAACGGATTCGGGAGAGTAAGCGGGTACACGCAGAACGGGCAGACCAGCTTCTTTAGCAGCAGCCAGATCTACGGAGTCGAAACCTGCACATCTCAGCAGCAGAACTTTGATACCCAGATCTTTCAGTGTTTTAACAACTTCTGCGGGCAGTTCGTCGTTAACGAAAGAGCATGTAGCGTCGTGACCTGCAGCCAGGTGAGCTGTTGCGGGTGTCAGTCTTTCATTGAAGAATGTGATTTCATAGCCGTATTTTTCTGCCATGGGTTTGAAACCGTCAACCCAGTAAGATTTTGTGTCGAAAAATGCAATTTTCATTGGTATCTTCCTCCTAAAAATAAAAATTTTAATAATAGTGGGTAGTAAAATTTTTATATCAAACAGAGCCTAACCCATACTTCATATGGGCATATTTCCAGTCTCCGTTTGTTTTACTTTTAACAATATAATCCATTTCACTCGCTTTGTCAACCATGTTCCCGTAAAATTGTAAGTTTTGCCGAAGACGAATTTCCGCGAAAATCAAAAAAGCACTAGTTTCCGACGTCTTTCTGCAGCTGGTTTTTGGGCATTATTTTTCTTTTCAGCAGACTGAACAAAATTTCAGTCACTAACCATTCTTAAGGCTTAGCCTTAAGAATAGATTTGCTCCGCAAATCAACTCCGTTTATATGAAGGATAAATCCTGTATACAAATTTGCTTCCATATAAAACGAAGGCTGATTTTCTCCGCTTTATACGAAAAAAAGACCCACTCAAATGAGTGGGTCTTATATTCTTTCTGATTAGTCAAACAGAGAAGAAATGGATTCGCCTTTGTGAACGAAGTTGATCGCATCTGCAAATGTATCAGCAACGGATACAACGGAGATCTTGTCGATCAGTTTGTCTTCTGTCATTTCGATTGTATCCAGAACCAGCAGATCTTCGATTGCGGATTCTTCCAGACGTTTCATTGCAGGGCCGCTCAGTACGCCGTGTGTGCAGCATGCGGAAACATCCAGCGCGCCTCTTTCTTTCAGAGCGTTTGCAGCGTTTGTGATTGTACCTGCTGTGTCGATCATATCGTCAACCAAGATAACTCTTTTGCCTTCGATGTCACCGATGATGTTCATAACTTCGCTGACATTTGCTTTAGGTCTGCGTTTGTCGATGATAGCAATAGGAATGTTCAGTTTTTCTGCAAATTTTCTAACTCTTGTTACAGAGCCCAGGTCGGGAGAAACTGCAACGAAATCTTTTTCCAGAGCATCGCCGTATTTGTCGATGTAGTAATTTACCAGCAGAGGGCTGCCGATCAGGTTATCCACGGGAATATCAAAGAAGCCCTGGATCTGTGCACAGTGCAGATCCATTGTCAGAACGCGGTCAGCACCTGCGCTTGTCAGCAGATTTGCAACCAGTTTTGCACTGATGGGATCTCTGGGTCTTGCTTTTCTGTCCTGACGAGCATAGCCGTAGTAAGGCATAACTGCTGTGATTCTAGCTGCAGATGCGCGTTTCATAGCATCGATCATGATCAGCAGTTCCATCAGGTTGTCGTTTACAGGATAAGATGTGGACTGAATGATGAATACGTCCGCACCACGGATTGTTTCATTGATTTTAACGGAAATTTCGCCATCGCTGAATTTTTCTACTTCACAGTCGCCCAGTTTCAGGCCCAGTTTTTCTACGATAGCTTCTGCCAGTTCCTTGTTGGAATTGCAGGCAAATACTTTAATGTTGCTAATGCCAGAATTAAGCATAAGTCTGTCCCCCTATAAATATATCTTTTAGGTAATATAAGCCCATACAATATTATGTTACAATGAAAATCAAGGAAATTCAACTGAATTTCGACATTTTTTTCAGTTTCGTGATTATTTTCTCTTTTCGATCCAGCCTTCGATCACTGTCTGTCTTGCTCTTGCCACAGCCAGCACTTCTTCGGGCACATCTTTTGTGATGGTAGAGCCTGCTGCAATGTAGGAACCTTTTTTCACAGTTACGGGTGCAACCAGATTTGCGTTACAGCCAACGAATACGCCGTCTTCTACCACTGTGCGGTGTTTTTTCTTGCCATCATAGTTTACCATGATGCTGCCGCAGCCGAAGTTGATCTTTTCACCTGCATCTGTATCACCGATGTAAGCCAGATGAGGGATTTTTGTGCCATTGCCGATGTTGGAGTTTTTCACTTCAACGAAGTCGCCTACTTTTACTTTGTCACCGATATGGCAGTTAGGACGGATATAAGCGAAGGGACCTACTGTTGTTTCGTTGCCGATTTCGGATTCGATACCTGTGGATGTCTGGAATGTTACGCCATCACCCAGTTTCATATCTGTCAGTCTGGAGTTAGGGCCGACTTCGCAGTCTTCACCAATGATTGTATTGCCTTCGATCACACAACCGGGCAGGATCACTGTATCTCTGCCGATTACAACATCACTGCCGATGTATGTGTTTGCAGGGTCAACAATTGTAACACCATTTTCCATGTGTTTGCGGTTGATGCGTGTTTTCATGATCTGCGCTGCTTCTGCCAGCTGCACACGGCTGTT
>JAFZDV010000130.1 GCA_017560955.1 Anaerotignum sp. | reverse complement strand
CCTACAAACGCAATGGCGCAGGCTGCAAAAACATCTCTGGAAGATTTTGAAGACTTCTACTTCAATGTGTGCAATCTGGACTACAGCAAAATGAGTGAAGCCATGGATTCTCTGGTAGAACTGATGAACAAAACAGACAAAGTGCGTCTGGTGGCAAAAGATACAGATATTTCCTTCTCCATCAAAGACATCCCTGCCAAAAAATGTGCAGGCAGATGCAATATTCCCGACGGCGAAGTTTACACAGCCCCCGTTCGTGATTCCATCAATGGTGTTATCACATATAACACACCTTCTGAAATGAACGGCTTTACTTTCGAAAATGTAAAACTGACATTCAAAGACGGTAAGATCGTGGAATGTGATGGTAACGACAAGGCCCGTCTGGAAAAAGTATTCAATACAGACGAAGGCGCAAGATATGTGGGCGAGTTTGCCATCGGCGTAAACCCCTACATCACAAAACCCATGAACAACATCCTGTTTGACGAAAAAATCGCAGGTTCCATCCACTTCACACCCGGCAACTGTTATGATGATGCTTACAACGGCAACCATTCCGCTATCCACTGGGATCTGGTACTCATCATGACACCTGAATACGGCGGCGGCGAAATCTGGTTCGACGATGTACTCATCCGTAAAGACGGTATCTTCGTTGTACCCGAACTGGAATGCCTGAACCCCGAAAATCTGAAATGATAATAAAAGGACATCAGAAACCAAAACTGTTTCTGATGCCCTTTTTCTTTTTAATCTTCAATTTCAAATTTTACATTTCCATTAAAATCTGCAATTCTATAAAAAACTTCCATTATTCTATTGAAAAAATATTCTCTGATTTCTTTAGGCAAGGTATCAACACCTCTGATTTTCACCAACTCAAGCACTTCATCATCTGAACCAATATAATCACATCCCATATCCCAGAGAGCATCCAAATTTTCTCCATAGAAACTCGGAAAATAAAATGTATCTCTGATTTTCCAATGTACTTCTGTAATATATTTACATCCTGTAAAATCCAGAATAATTTGTTTTTCCTTCATCATCAATCCTCCTATACAATCTCAATAAAGGTTTTATAATGATTATAAGTCACAAAAATCAAGCCATCATTCGAATATAAAATTCGATCATTCCCTCTATATCCCCATTTATAATTGATATCAGCTTCATACCAGATACGCCCGGGACTTTCCGGCAAATGTCCATCATCATTCCAATATCTCCCTCTTGTCAACATTCGCCCTGGTGCAACCTGATTCAAATTCCCTTTTTTCCTATTCCACCCTAACTTCTTCGCGTCCGAATAAGAAATGTAATTTGGAGGCAATTTCCCGACCACTTTTAACCAAACATCTGCTCCACCTGCTCCATCTTTTGTTCCATCTCCTGCTCGAATTGCCTTCATCGGTTCAATCATACAGCGACACCGAAGATGAACAGGCACAAGCCATCTTGTATTCTCATACATAGGATAAATCTTCCCATGATTATCCTTACAGGTAAAACAAGTTTTCAAATCCAATGTTGCCTTCCACATTTTCCAGTTTACACTTTTCATAGTTTAAAAACAATCACTCCTTTCAAAAGAAGCATACCAAATAGCCAAATCTCACAGAGTCTCAAATTTCAAGACATGGTTTTCCTTTTTTATTGCAAAATGTACCTTTGGTTGTTATAATTTGAAAAAATGTCCGAAAAAACAAGGAGGAAATCGAAATGAAAATCGCATGCTACGCAGCAGGCTCCGTGGGCACAAACAACTACGTTGTTTCCGATGATAACGGTATCACATGTATCATCGACTGCGACGGCCCCATCCAGCCCCTGCTGACTTATATCGCACAGGAAAAACTGACTGTAACACATATCCTGCTGACACACGGCCATTATGACCATGTGGGCTCCGTAAACGAACTGTCCGAAAAACTGGGTGCAAAAATCGTTGGCGGTGCACAGGAAATGCCCGTATTCACAGACCCTGCCCTGAACGTATCCCAGTTCGTAGGTGAACCCATCGTAGTACACCCTGATGTACTGGTAAATGAAGGCGACATCGTAAAAGTTGGCGATATGGAATTCAGAGTAATGCTGACACCCGGTCACACACAGGGTTCCATCTGCTTCATCGAAAAAGATACAATTTTCAGCGGCGACACTCTGTTCCAGGGTTCCTGCGGCAGAACAGACCTGCCCACAGGCAACTGGAATGATATCCGCCTGTCCCTGCAGAGACTGGCTGCCCTGCCCGGCGACTACAAAGTATATTCCGGTCATGGCCCTGCCACAACAATGGAGTATGAACGCAAACATAATCCTTACATGAGAAAAAAATAATCAGAAACAGATTTCAGGCTCCGTTTTTACGGGGCCTTTTTTCTTTGTATACAACCCATGTTCGCTTTACCGCTTCTTTTGTTTTTGGTATACTGGAACCAATGATGATTCGACTGAAATCGATTGAAATAGATAAAAGGAGGAAAAAGAAATGAAATATATCCTTTCCTTAGACCAGGGCACAACCAGTTCCCGCGCCATCCTGT
>JAFZDV010000129.1 GCA_017560955.1 Anaerotignum sp. | reverse complement strand
CATGCAGGCTATGAAATGAAAGATATGGACATCATGAAGCGACTGATGAAAAGTCTGCGCAGACTGACAGAATACGCGGAACAGAAAGGTGTGACCATCGTTCTGGAACCGCTGACGATTTATGAAAGCAATGTTATCACCAGCCTGAGAGATCTGGATAGGGCATTATCTCTGGTGCCTTCCCCTAATCTGGTTGGTATGGTGGATCTGGCGGTGCCTTTTACCACAGGGGAACCGGCGGCGGAATATGTACGCCGACTGGGTGATCGTTTTCAGTATCTGCATATCATTGATAACGATGGTGTCAGCGACAGCCATATCCTGCCCGGTGACGGCTGTCTGCCTTTGAAAGAAACTTTGAAAGAAATTCAGGAAGCTGGTTATGATGGTCAGGCGACCATTGAACTGGTAACAGGTTATCTGAAAGAGCCTTCCGTTTATGCAGGAATGGCCATCAAGAGAGTACGAGAAATGCTGGAGGAAGAATAATATGGATAGAAAAATCAGAATTGCGGCAGCAGGCGACAACTGCGTAGATGCATATAGCGACGGTAATGCATATCCCGGCGGTAACCCCGTCAATGTAGCAGTATATGTAGCCAGACTGGGTGGCGAATCTACTTATATTGGTGCCGTTGGTACAGATAAATATGGTAAGATCATGCTGGATGCCATTGCGGCGAAAGGTGTGGACACTTCTCGCATGAAAGTGCTGGAAGGCAATACAGCAGTAACACAGGTGGAAATCGTGAATGGTGACCGTATTTTCGGTGACTATGATGAAGGTGTTATGGCAGATTTCAAACTGAATGCGGAAGATATCGAATTCCTGGCAGGTTATGATATGGTAGTTTCCGGTCTGTGGGGCATGTGTGAACATGAACTGCCCCTGCTGAAGGCAAAAGGTGCAACAGTTGCCTTTGACTTTGCTACAAAACTGGATGACCCTGTTCTGGAAATTGCGATCCCTCATGTGGATTATGCGTTCTTCTCTATTGATGATCAGGGAGAAGAAGAAATCAAGCAGTTCATGCTGGAAATGTATGCGAAAGGCCCCAAGGTTGTTGTAGTAACAAGAGGTGAGGCTGGCAGTATCGCTTACGATGGCAAAGAGTTTTATACATACGGCATCGTACCTGTAGAAGTGGTAGACACTATGGGGGCAGGGGACAGCTTTATTGCAGGTTTCCTGTATGCTGTCTGTGAAGGGAAATCTGTGCCTGAAGCGATGGCGGATGGTGCAAAAAACAGCAGTGTAACTCTGGCTTATGCCGGTGCATGGTAAAATAATAGGTATAAGGAATCTTGCATTCGGCAGAAATTTGGTTTATAATAAAAACACAATAAAATAAACAGCGGGGAGCTTGTGTTACAGGCTGAGAGGAAGATAATGATCTTCGACCCATATACCTGATTTGGATAATGCCAACGTAGGAAAGCCTGTGTGACGAGAATACTAAGAAGTTATCCAAAAGGATAACTTCTTTTTTTGTTGCAGAAGGAGGCAGAACGGAAAATAAACAATAATTTCATAGAAATATTTCTGACAGATTCCTGAGGATCCAAGGGACAGACCGCGAAAGCGGAAGGACAGAGGGGGAGCGCCCTGTGTTCTGCAGAAATAACAGCGATGGGAAGCCGTGTTCCGGCGCGAGAGGAAGCCAGTAAGCTTCGACCGATTTTCTCTGAGATTACCAAGGGGGTAGTCTGTGGTTTTGAGAACAACGCTGTTATTTTGCTGTTCTCAATTGGATTTTTGAAAGGAGTCTTTTTTTAATGGAAACAAGAACGAAAAAATTATGTATTGCAGGTGTTCTGGTAGCGGTTGCCGTAGTGGGAAGTCTGTTTTCCTTCCCTGTTTTTGGCAGTAAATGTGCGCCCATTCAGCATATGGTGAACATCCTTTGTGCGGTGATGCTGGGACCCTGGTATGGCGTTGGCGCAGCTTTTTGCGCCAGTCTGATCCGCAATCTTCTTGGTTTAGGCAGTCTGATGGCATTCCCCGGCAGTATGCTGGGTGCATTGCTTTGCGGTATTGCTTTCTGGAAAAGCAGAAATATTCCGTTGACTTTGCTGGCAGAAGTGTTTGGCACGGGTATTCTGGGCGGCCTTTGTGCATATCCCGTTGCCATTCTGTTTCTTGGAATGCAGGCAGGGGAAATCGCTTTTTACGCCTATGTGATTCCTTTTCTGGTTTCAACAGTGGGTGGTGCAGTTATTTCTGCAGTGCTGCTTGGCGCATTAAAAAATACTGGCGTATTGAGAGCATACAGATAAGGAGGTGAGAAGTATGTTAAAAGAAATGGTTGAAAATGTAAGAGAAAAATGTCCTTTGATTCATAACATCACCAATTATGTGACAGTAAATGATTGTGCCAATGTGTTGTTGGCCTGCGGCGGTTCTCCCATCATGTCTGATGATGTGGATGAGGCAGAAGAAATCACATCTATCTGTGGAGGTCTGAATATCAATATCGGTACATTGAATCAGCGCACGATCCCTACGATGCATAAGGCTGGGAAAAAAGCCAATGAACTGGGACATCCTGTTGTGCTGGATCCTGTTGGTGCCGGTGCATCCAGACTGAGAACACAGACAGCAAAAGATCTGATCGATAACGTGAAGTTTACAGTCATTCGTGGCAATATCTCTGAAATCAAAGCGCTGGCTCTGGGTGAAGGTGGTGCAAGAGGCGTTGATGCTGACGTTGCAGACAAAGTAACAAAAGAAAATCTGGCACAGGCGGTATCTTTTGCAAAAGAGTTTGCGAAAAAAACAGGTGCGGTCATTGCGATTACAGGGGCGATCGATATTGTTGCGGATGGAGAAAAAGCATACTGCATTTATAATGGACATCCTATGATGAGCAGCATCACAGGAACTGGCTGTCAGTTGTCTGCAATCACTGCAGCTTATGTCACTGCAAATCCTGAAACACCTCTGGAAGCGGCAACAGCGGCAGTCTGCCTGATGGGTGTCTGTGGTGAAAAAGCCTATGAGAGATTAACAGAGCAGGACGGCAATGCAACTTACAGAAACTACATCATTGATACGATTTTCCGTCTGACAGGCGAAGAACTGGAGAAATGTGCAAAATATGAGGTTTTCTAAGGAGATGAAGATATGAAATGCAGTAAGGAAATGATGCTGTTGTATGCAGTAACAGACCGTATGTGGACAGGCAAACAGACACTGATGGAACAGGTGGAAGATGCACTGAAAGGTGGCGCGACCTGTGTACAGCTGAGAGAAAAAGAATTAGATGAGGAAACTTTTCTGCAGGAAGCAATGGAAATGAAGGCGCTGTGTGAAAAATACAATGTTCCTTTCTTTGTCAATGACAATGTGGAAATTGCTGTGAAATGTAAGGCGGATGGCATCCATGTAGGCCAGGAAGATATGATGGCGACACAGGTCCGTCAGATGGTTGGCGAAGATATGATGATCGGTGTTTCTGTGCATTCTGTGGAGGAAGCGCTGGAAGCAGTCAGAAATGGAGCAGATTGCCTTGGTGTAGGGGCAATGTTCTCCACTTCTACAAAAACAGATGCAGATGTTCTGCCGAAAGAAGTGTTAAGGGATATCTGCGCTGCTGTGGATATTCCTGTGGTTGCCATTGGCGGCATCAGCAAAGACAACATGGCAGAACTGAAAGGTACTGGCGTAGATGGTGTTGCATTGGTCAGTGCGATTTTTGCTGCAGATGATATCGCAGAAGAATGTCGTGTTCTGCGGCAGATAGCAGAAGAAATGGTGAAGGCATAAAGAAAAAGCAGCGGTGTATTGGGGGCACCACCTTATGCCGCTATATAAAACAATGTTGCATAAAGAAAGGACGAGATATTTATGAAAATGAAAACAGCATTGACCATTGCAGGAAGTGACTGCAGCGGAGGCGCTGGTATTCAGGCGGACCTGAAAACCATGACCATGAATGGTGTGTATGCCATGAGTGCAATTACAGCACTGACAGCCCAGAATACGACTGGTGTGAGAGCGATTCAGGAATCTGCACCTGAATTTATGAAACAGCAGCTTGATGCAGTATTTGAGGATATTTTTCCCGATGCTGTGAAAATCGGTATGGTAGCAAACAGCGAACTGATTCGTGTGATTGCAGACAGGCTGAGATATTATGATGCGAAAAATATCGTTGTTGACCCTGTTATGGTGGCAACTTCCGGTTCTGCTTTGATGAAAAATGATGCGGTACAGACTTTGATTAATGAATTGCTGCCAATTGCAGCACTTGTTACACCGAATATTCCGGAAGCGGAGATCCTCTCTGGTCTGGAAATTGAAAATAAAGAGGAGATGCTTGCAGCTGCAAGAAAAATCGGGGATACATACCATTGTTCCGTTCTGCTGAAAGGCGGTCACAGTATCAATGATGCAAACGATCTTTTATACGCAGCGGGTGAAATGGTCTGGTTTGATGGAAAACGTATCGATAATCCCAATACCCATGGCACAGGCTGTACTCTGTCCAGTGCCATTGCAGCAAATCTTGCGAAAGGATGCACACTTTCTGAGTCTGTGCAGAATGCAAAAGAGTATATTTCCGGGGCATTGGCTGCAATGCTTGATTTAGGAAAGGGTTCCGGGCCGATGAATCATGCCTTTGCTTTGCAGACAGATACAGATAAAAGTGAACTAAAATAACCATATATGATTATTTTATATGAAAGGGCGAAACGGACCATGGTTTCGTCCTTATTTTTATGAAAAGGCAGAGGCGGAAAGGACTTTACAGGAAGCGAATGGGTATGTTACTCTTGAACCTGATATTTATTTTAGAGAAATATTACGAAATGGAAGTTGAAT
>JAFZDV010000128.1 GCA_017560955.1 Anaerotignum sp. | reverse complement strand
TTGTTGAATTTTTCAACTCTACCGCCAGCTTCCAGCAGCAGTTTCTGGCTGCCTGTGTAGAAGGGGTGGCATTTGGAGCAAACTTCGACTCTGATTTCTTTGTTTGTAGAGCCTGTAACGAATTCGTTACCGCAGTTGCATCTTACTGTTACCTGATGATATTCGGGATGGATACCTTCTCTCATTTTCTTTCACCTCATTTTCAATATTCGTTGATCAATAATCAATGTTATTTATAGACAACATGGGTATTTTATCATACGGATTGCTTTTTTGCAACCAAAAATCCTTGAAAAACTCGCCTTTTTCGCATTCTTGACAGTTTTGCCAAAAAAGCTCTTTATTTCTCATGCAAACCCAACATTTTTTCCCAAACAGGCAGGCGATCCATGAATTCCTGATTGTTTTTTGTCTTTCGCATCAGGTCAAAAAAGCCTTCCGTCATATCTGTACTGCTCAGAGTCGTTGCCATACGGCGCAGGGCATAGTTGCATTCCAGTTCTTCTTTGGAGAACAGTTTTTCTTCCCTTCTGGTGCCGCTTTTGATGATATCCACCGCAGGGAAAATGCGTCTTTCCGCCATGCGTCTGTCCAGCACCAGTTCCATATTGCCTGTGCCCTTGAATTCTTCAAAAACCACTTCATCCATCTTGCTGCCTGTATCAACCAAAGCCGTTGCAAGGATGGTCAGGCTGCCGCCGTTTTCGATATTTCTGGCTGCACCGAAGAATTTCTTTGGCATATACAGAGCCGCAGGATCCAGACCACCAGACAACGTTCTGCCGCTGGGAGGAATGGTCAGGTTATAAGCTCTCGCCAGACGGGTGATACTGTCCAGCAGGATGACAAGGTCTTTCCCCTGTTCTACCATACGCTTCGCTCTTTCCAGCACCATTTCCGTTACCTTTTTATGATGTTCCGGTTCTTCATCGAAAGTGGAATATACGATCTGTACGTTTTCCCCTTCGATGGAACGCTGGATATCTGTCACTTCTTCAGGACGCTCATCAATCAGCAGAACAATGAGGTGCACCTCGGGGTGATTCTTTGTAATGGCATTGGCCATTTTTGTCAGCAGGATGGTTTTACCCACTTTGGGAGGTGCTACGATCATACCTCTCTGACCCTTGCCGATAGGCGCGATCAGATCGATGATACGACCGGAAAGTTCCTGTTTTTCTGTTTCCAGTTTCAGTTTTTCTTCAGGATAAATGGGTGTCAGATCCTCAAAGTTAGGGCGTCTTGCCGCCAGATAAGGTGCATCCCCATTAACAGTCTGCACATAGATCAGACCACCGACCTTTTCCCCTTCTCTGGGAGGACGGATGATACCCTTCACCCTGTCCCCTGTTCTCAGGTTGAATCTGCGGATCTGGGCAGGGGAAACATACACATCATTGATGCCGGGCAGGCAGTTTTCTGCGCGGAGAAAACCATAACCGTCAGGCAGCACTTCCAAAATGCCCTCACCCGTTTCCTCATAAAACTGTTTTTCTTTTTCTGTTGTTTCCTGCGGAATTTCGCCGTTTTTTTCCTGAGAAAAATCAGAAGCAGTTTCCGTAGGTGCATCTTTTTGTTCCATGGATAACTGCTTCGCTTCGATCTTCTCAATCAATTCACTTTTTTTCAGGCCGGAAATGGACTTTAAGCCCATTTCCGCACCGATTTCTTTCAATTCCGCAAGAGTTTTCTTTTCCAGTTCACTCATGCTTGTTCTCCTAAATTATATTGCTCAGAAATAACTACTGTAGCCACCAGATTACTCCGTACTACGTACTCCCGCAATCCTCAAAACATTCGTAAATCGCAATTTTGATTTAAAAAATTGCTTCTTTACTCAGTTTTGGCAAGTTCCAAAGCCATTCTTCCTCCCACAAGCAAGCTTGCGTCCGTCAGGTGACTTTTTCCCTTTGGTGGTATTAGTTTGCTGCAGGAATTTTGATTTTTGTACCAGGCTTCAGATAATCATTTTCCTTCAGACCATTTGCATCCAGGATTTTCTGATAATCTGCACCATTACCCATCTGACTCTGGGCGATTGTCCACATTGTGTCGCCTTCTTTAACTGTGTATTCCTTGCCTGCACCTGTGGATGTGCTGTTGGATGTTGTGCTGCTGTCAGATGTGTCATCATTGCCATCTGCATTTTCGTCTGCATTGTCTGCATTTGCATCAGGGTTCTGAATTGCATCCAGCTGTTCTTCCAGCTGCATTTTTTCCAGCTGAATTTCTTCGTATTTTTCTTTATAATCCTGGCTCTGTGTCAGCTGATTCTGTGCATCTTCCAGTTTGCTGCCCAGACTTACTGTACGGAAGATCAGGAAAATGATCAGGATCAGACCAACGATACCCAGAATGATCGCCAGTTTGCCTTTGCCGCCGAAATCGTCATCATCGTAATCATCATCATACAGGCTGTCCAGATGTTCCTGTTTTGCTCTTTCTTCAAAGTCTACATCTTCGTAACGAGGACGGTTATCTCTGGGGTCTCTGCCCATATCCTGGA
>JAFZDV010000127.1 GCA_017560955.1 Anaerotignum sp. | reverse complement strand
GGGTAATCACGGAACGTAGCAGTTACTGTTTCATCATCAGGGACTGTGATCACGATTGTTGTAGGTTCTGTCAGCTGATAGCTGTCACCGGAATCGCGTTCAACGATGGTATATGTACCTTCACCGGGGATATTAGGTAACCATTTACCGCTGCTATTTGTCGTACCAGTATCAATCAACTGACCTCTGGAGTTATAACAGTCGAATGTCACACCAGCCAAAGGTGTTGCATTATCCCTTGCATCCAGTTTAAGAACGACCAGATCACCACTGCCAGTGGATGTATCTGGTGTACTAGGTGTGCTGGGTGTATCGGGATCTTCAGGATTACCTACATATTCCTGATTAATCGCAAAACCGTCATAAGGATTGTCCCAGAAGTTACCTGCCAGAACATAGCTCTGTGCAGCATGTTTTGTACTTCTGCCGTACAGCAGGATCTTTTTCATCTGCTGTGCATACAGTCGAAGGTCAATTTGTGTACCATCTGCGCCAGGATCAGGAATTACTACTGTTACTTCTGTGGTATCCTCAGGTAATACAAATCTTTCATTCCCACTATCTGTTTTGATTGTAGGGTATTCATCACCGTTTTCATCAACAACAGTCAGTCCATCAGGGAAAGAACCGCCGCTAAGCATTTCGATATACATATCAGAACCAGGAACATTATTACCTGTATTGCCGATTGTATATACTACTTCATAATTACTGCCGGATTTTTTAGGTTCACCAGCAGTGAAAGTAACATCACTCAGTCCGTCATGCGGTGTATGATTACCAGCTTTGTTGTAAATACTTCTTGTCGCAGCCAATACTTTGTTTTTCAGAACTGTAGAATAGCCGCTTAAAGTATCATTTACACTCCAGGAATTGATGCTATAGCTGGTATGAATACCAGACCAGATGGCCATTTTGGTTGCCAGATAAGCACCATATTCCAGTTCATCCTGAGAAACACCATAGGCAGATGCTGTACCTTCCAGCAATTCTTCCGCAGAAACTGTAGGATAACCATAATTTACAGCACCTTCCAAGAATGCTGCGATTGTATTACCTGCAGAAGAAGCAGCGCCTGCAGTTTTACCAGCACCGCCGGAGCCGCCGGCATCTACAATACAGTCATTGTCAAATTTTTCAATGTCCACACCATAATCAGATGTGTCGCCATAACCGGGATACGCTGGATTGATGCAGTACGCCTGATAAACGGTACTGTTGGCAGGGTTCGTCCAAGATACCTGCATTGGAACAAAGTTATCATAGTCAACAACGCCGTTAAACTTCAGAAATGGAATACGAACGTTCGTATCTTTCGTCAAACGCTGATTCGAATGATATACTGTGCCAATGGTCATGATCCCTTCATTCGATGCAACTGCTGATGCAGGAAGCAAAGATGCTAACATCACCAGAGACATCGCCATGCCAAAGAAACGCTTTGTGAATTTCTTTTTCATCACGTTATTCTCCTTTCTTTTTATTTTGTTGCTTGATTTTTCACTCTTTCCATTGACTTCTTTTCCTCTTTCCTCCCCTCTCGATGACTGAAAAAGGCATGAAAAAAAGCGGTACTAAATAGTCCGCTTTTTTAAGTATCAATGATTATTTCGTTATTTCACAATTACATAACCAACGAAAGGCTGTCTTTTAATGAAATCATCCAAATCCATTACCTTTACTTTTGTATCTTTATCGGGATAATAAGTGCCGTTATGCTGTGTATTTGCTTCTGTAAAATAAACTTTTACAGGATCACCGTCTGTATTATAGTCTACCCATTCTACAAACAGTACATGACCTTCGAATACTGCCAGACATCCGGGTACAACTGCATTTGGATCTGTTATACCGTCTAAATCAGGACATCTATCATCCTGCGCACTTTTTACCCATGCCGCTAAATCCTCACCACGTCTGTAGACATTATCGAGAATCATATCGCCATAAGTTTCAATAAATCTGCCGTGAGCATACCATGTACACTGACCGAAAGTTCTTTCACTGCCATGGTTATAAGGGCCAGTCAGATTATCCCAGTTTACACTGCCATTTGCCAGATATGCACCTTCACTATTATCGAGCAGAATATCTGCCAGAACAGCACCTTCTTTGGGTGCAGAAGTCAGTACACCGCTTGCTTTGAACTTAACTTCTTTATCCGCTGCGGATTCTTTTACTTCATCCTTGTTTGCCGCTTCCTTATCGGGTTTGACTGTAGGTACCTTACCACCACGAATGTCGTTAAAGAACTGCTGCAGATCGGTTGTTGTTTTATTTACGTCGATCACTTTTGTATCGTTGTTCCAAACAACTTCAATGCCGTTGTGTGTAGCCATATAAGGAGTTTTGGCATATTCGCCTTTTGCCTCAAATTCAACTGTTTCCAGCGCTACATCCAGCTGTGTATTTGCGGCATTTGCAAAATCAGCAAGTTTAAAGTAGTATCTGCCATTCAACAGGAAGCATTCAGCTTTGGAAACCCAACCATCATAAATCAAGTTGCCTTCTACTACTTTTACCTTTGCAGACTGCTGTGTCAACTTTTCGGGTGCAGCATTAGATGTAGGTGCCTGGTAAGGATGTACCATAACACCAGTATCACCATTTTGGATTGCACCTACCGCCATACCCAGATTATTTGTAATATCTCTGGCTCTTACAAAGTTAAATCCATCGATATTATAGCACTGAATGGTCTGCACCTTACCGTTATTAAAACGTACCTGCGCATTATTCAGTGTTGCAGTTTTTGTATCAGAAGCACCGTATACTGTAAAACCACCAACTGCTGTCAGCGCCATTACCGCAGCCAGTGCTACTGTTGCCATTTTTTTCCTCTTCATTTCCACTCAGCTCCTTTCTGTTCTATTACCCTGTATTTTATCACACCCCAAATACCGAATTGGGGATTTGGAAATAAATATTTTTTCAACCGATTTTTCACGGCTTATATGGGCCAAAAAAGAGTGCCATTTGCAATCGACAAAAGCACCAACCTAAACACATATAGGATGGGAATGAGAGCTAAGATTCCAAGCAATGCCATTGCAAAATCGGAGATAGCACTCTCTTTTTCATCCAAAATGATTTCTTTGTCTCTCATTCTAACCCTCCTTTCGATTTGGGATAAGCAATCAATAGAACTCCTGTGTTTTTGCTTTTTACTCGCCGCGCATCAGACTTCAGATAGAAGTCCTGCAGGATCTTATTCCGCTCCTCCTCGGAGAACCATTCATCGATCTGCAGGGTATATTCTGCAATCACGAAAGAATTGCGCTCGTAATATACTTTAGCCACAAGCATCATACAAACACATATCAAAAATGATATAGCAGAAGCGTGAGGGAAAGGTTTAGATACCATAACACCTACAAGAATGTCAAACAGCAACACTATAGAAAGAATACTGCCTATAATCTCTGTTATCACAGCACCATAGAAATATCTATTCTTCCCCTCCAGTTGACCTTTAAACCGCTTCACCAACCGATAATCTATCACCTGGCAGCCATGAAAGGAGTTCAAATAATCCATACCGTTAATTTTCATGTTCTTTCTCTTTTCTTTTTCTCCGTCGCCATCCAAGCGCCGTCTGCGCCGTATTCCTGCAGTTTATATTGCTCCTTGATCCAGTATCGATCAATCTCAGCAACGGTGGCCGTATAACGAATAATGCAGCATTCCTGAAAATCCGTCATTCTCTGTTCCTTTATGATTCTGGCCATTACATCCATTATCAGAATCAGAACGCCGAACGCAATGCAACGTAACAGTACTGATGTATAATCGATCTCATACCGGAGCATGGTATAGGCTTTTTCCACCGTCACGCACATAACAATAACCATCAGGAGTGTTGGAACATAAGAAAGAAAAAAATAAAGGAACTTGCCTTTTGCTGTCCCTTTATGATACTCAATGACTTCGCAGCCTTTGATGGTCTCGAAAAAATCTTTCATTGATAAACCCCTTTCTGAAACTTTGGTAAACCATTTACCAAAGTTCGTTTATTGTGCGCCGATTGGCTATTTGCCTGTCGAAAAAACCGATCATTCCAATCGTTCGTGTTTAGTAAACGCTTCTGTCGAATACGTTATGCTGTTTCAGGTCATAATTAGGCTTCGCTCTATCCAGGGATACTACCCTGTTCGCTTCATCCCAGCCGACCTTATAATTCAGTGCATTGCCGATCTGACGCAGACCCACCATCAATGTACCCTGATACAGGAAAGGTGGTACATCTGTAGGAATCGTCATACCGTCATATTTCCACATGGTATAGGAGCCAACTTCAACAACAATTGCACCGTCATTGATCTCAGCGATCATTTCTTCGCTGTCCCAGCTCACTGTATAACCCAGCTGTTCCACTACAAAACGAAGAGGAACAAAAACTCTGCCATCAATCAGTAATGGCTGTGTATCCCTGGGTGTATATTTTTCACCATTAATCTTGATCGTGATAGGTTTCTTTTCATTTCTAACACGATACTGATTCGCTGTAACAGTATTCACCAACGGTTCGTCTGACCATAGTCTTGTTGTCGGTGTAGAAGAAGAACCATATACAATATCAGAGCCAAGGGAAGAACTGCCGTTTTCGTAATATCCGTCAACGGTATAATCCCCGTAGCTTTCTGTATAGATCGTATCTGTGTAATTACCGTTATACAGCGTTTCCGTAGAATAATCGGTATAGTCGGAAGAGTAGTCGTAATAATCCCCGCTGGAATAACTATCGTTATAGCTGTTGGAATAACTGCTGCCGCCAGCATTTGCGAAATAATCCGCTTCACTGTCAAAATACTGTACCGAATACCCGTCATCGGCAAAAGCACATACTGGAGAAAATGCAAGAGAGGTTATCAATACACTAAAAAGTGCGTAAAATCGAAATCCCTTTTTCATTCTTAATTCACCTTTTGCCTTCCTTGTTCTTCAAGAACATATCTGCGAAACGATCAGCGTATTCGCCAAAAATAGCGAAATCGCCTTTGGCTCTCTGAATCCAGTTCAGAAAAGCCCGCGTATTATCTTTGAGCCATAGACCGAAATAGAGGAAGGTGAAAATAGCGGCCAAAACAATAAATACACCATTGTTCAGCCAAAGCATCAATCCCACCGATATAACTATAAGAGTCATCAAACAAAATCTCGGATTCTGTCTGATGATAATGAGCCATTTATCCTTTGGCATCCTCTCCCCTCCTTTCGGGTTTTTGGATAAAAAAAGAACTTTGGCAAATGATTGACCAAAGTATAACTACTGCATTTATTTAGTTATTGCCTGTGAACACACCGATATAATCTGTGTAGCCAGAACCGGCATCATGATAATCACCGCTATCCTGATGGAAAGAGCTATTTACCTTGCCAGTATATACTCTGCCGCTAGAAGTACCGCTGTCAGAACCAACCTGAATCGCTGTTACTGCAATCCTGCGATTAGGCACCAGATGCTCACAAGTCACCAGCGTCAGACGATTATCACCATAATCTGTAAAAACGCCCCAGTCAGTATCAGAGATCGCTCGCATATCCGTCACCTGATATGTACGAGTCACGCCATTTACAGAGTACTGGATCTGATCGCCGATATCGACATTGACCAGATATTTGAAATGTGTGTTATTATGCCCTGCAATACCGACATTGCCGTCGAACACAGGAGTATTCTCAAAGTGGCCTGTACCTTTAGACAGATCACTCAGCTCAACACCACCCATAACCGGAGCATTTTTCAGGTTAATAGATGGAATACTGATCGTACCGATAGAACCGGAGGGCTGTCTTGTGGTATTAGAGCCTGTATAGTTTGCAGGAGTGTTGCCCACCTGACGCTGGGCTGTTGTAACGATCTCCGCAAGGTTAGGGTCTTCGTCTAAACTACCCGCATCCACATCAACAGGTGCTAGTTCGTCATCCAGCGTTTGTCTGAATTCTTCCAGTTCGGGGTCGAGTTCTGTATCCTTCTCGCCGTCTTTTTCTCCATCTGTGACTGCAACGATCGTATCATCTTTATCCGCAGGCACATAACCACGCATCTGGAATCCATAGAACACCACCGCAAAAATCAGGAAAATCGCTGCGGCACAAACACCGATACGGAAACCAAAGTTATTCCGCCACCAATACCGTAATTTCCCGCCGAAATCTTCTGGCATTTCTTCCATCGTTTCGTCGGGGTCATACAGCTCCAGATCTTCCTGGATTTTTTTCGCTTCGCGTTCGATTGCTTTTGCATGAGCATCATTCTGCACCTGTGCGAAACGGTCTTTCATTCCGCCCATGACTAATGCAGCTCTGCCGCTTTTTCTCGCATTTTCCTCGGGCTCGTCCAGATCGTCAAATTCGTCAAATCCTTCCAGCATATCGGGGAAATCGTTCATATCGACAAAATTTGTATCCTGGAATTCTGTGATACCAGATATTTCTGCAATGCCGCATTCAACAGATGCATCAGACTTTGGGGACTCTGCAGCAGGAGGTTCAATATCATCTGTACCATCAACAACAGTTTCCAGATCAGATGTGATAACTGCAGGTTCAATATTTGTATCGCTGATCCTCCCTTTTTTCAACTTGCCAAAATTAAAATCAAATGCGAAAAGGTCTAACTTGATATTTTTTTTGTTTAAGGCAGTTGAAATGATCATCAGAGAAAAAGCAGTCAGCATGATAAGTGCTAAAACAAGTGCGAATACGAGGATTGTAATAGGATTCATATACACCCCTCCTTACTGCGTTGTTTCAGAATCAACGGAATCTTCGCCGTCGATCAGTTCAACAGGGATCTCTTCCTTATTGACCGTTGCAACGACTTCTTCCGGATCTTCATTCACTTTTTTCCAAACCTTTACGGCCACATACATCAATGCACCAACAAACGCAAATAACAACGCTGCCAATACACCGACCACCTTGCCCATCCAGCCGCTGCTATAGCCAGACGAATACATACCCATCATATCAGATGCACCGGAAGCAGCCAGTTTGCTATTTTCCTTCTGATACATGGAATTAATGTAGTTCTGATAATAAATACCGCTGGCATTCGCGACCATGGAATTAGGCTTATAAGTCACAACATAAATATTTGTGGGGGAGTTCTTTGCAAGGATCTTACCCACATATGTAGCTGTGCCTTTGTAATCTTTATCTTCTGTATATTTTGTGCCGTAATAAGACACAGTCGCTCTCCAAGAGGATGCGACTGTATTATAGGTTCCGTATGCATTATTACCATTTGTCCCGTTGATACCTGTACCGGGATCGCCCATGTTCTGCCATGTAACCTTACCCTGATAATATGTAACACCGTTGGACTTCAGTGTCTGAGGGATCTTATCCTGATCCTTGATCGCCATATCATAGGTCTTTACAAAGCTGGTTCCGGAAGGGATCTTTTCGTCTTTGTTCAGTTCCACCTTCACGGAGTTCGGGTCAAGGGTCAATACGCCTGTACCATCGGGTTCATCGTATTCGAGTTCTACAGCGAATTTTTTCGCTTCGTCCTCGGTTTTTGCGATCTGTTCTTTTACCAGTTTCTTTTCTTCAAAGTTCTGGGGGTTCACAATGCTGTCGATCGCATACTGCACATTGTTTGTTGTGATCGTTGCCGGCGCTATATCCTTGATATCTGCGTTATAGGGGATCACATATTTTTTCTCTATCGTTTGGATACCGAAATCATCGATATATGTCTCGGTCTCTTCACTGATAGCATAAGCAGAGCCAACAATGGTCTGCCTGTTCGTGTCGTTGTTCTGGCTGTTTTCCTG
>JAFZDV010000126.1 GCA_017560955.1 Anaerotignum sp. | reverse complement strand
TGTTTCAGGAATTCGATGGCTTCCAGATTTTCATTGCTGCCATATTTATTGGGGATCCACTGACCTTCATCTCTGCAGAAATCCAGATGCAGCAGAGATGCCACCGCGTCTACACGCAGACCGTCGATGTGGTATTCCTTCAGCCAGAACAGGGCATTTGCCAGCAGGAAGTTGGCAACTTCTTTTCTGCCATAGTTGAAGATATATGTGCCCCACTGGATATGTTCACCCAGACGCGGATCCTGATGTTCATACAGGGCTGTGCCGTCAAAACGAGCCAGCGCAAAATTATCCTTAGGGAAGTGGGCAGGTACCCAATCCAGAATGACGCCGATGCCGTTTTCATGACATTTATCGATGAAATATTTGAATTCATCGGGTGTACCGTAACGGCTTGTTGCCGCATAATAACCTGTTACCTGATAACCCCAGCTGCCATCAAAGGGATGTTCTGCCACAGGCAGCAGTTCCAGATGAGTATAGCCCATTTCTTTTACATAAGGGATCAGTTCATCTGCCAGTTCAATATATGTCAGGAATCTGTTTTCTTCTGCACGGAGCCAGCTGCCCAGATGTACTTCATAAATGCTCATGGGAGATTTATGGACATCATATTTCTTTCTGGCTGTCATCCATTTACGGTCGCTCCATTTATAACGTTTCAGAGGATACAGCACGGATGCTGTGTTTGGACGCAGTTCGGAATAAACACCATAAGGGTCAGTTTTATCCACTGCCATACCGTCATACTGTACCACATGGAATTTATATCTGTCGCCTTCCTGCACACCAGGAACGAAAATTTCCCAGACACCGGATTTTTCCAGTTTGCGCATGGGATGTCTGCGGTTATCCCAGTTATTGAAATCCCCTACAACACTGACTGTTTTTGCATTGGGTGCCCATACGGTAAAAGATGCACCTTTTGCGCCCTGATGGGTCATCAGTCTGCCGCCCATTTTTTCATAGATTTCATAATGAGTGCCCGCACCGAAAAGGTGTCTGTCCAGATCGGAGAAGGTAGGCTGGAAGGAATAAGGGTCATAGTTTCTCCATGTATTCCCTGTATAATCTGTATATTCCAGCTGATAACGGAACCATGCATCCCTGTCTTCAATGATGGCTTCGAAGAAACCACCTTTATGTACCAGAGCCATAGGCCATTTCTTACGTTTGTTTGCAAAGTCGACTACGGAAATTGCAGTTGCGCCGGGCAGGAATGCACGGACTGCTACTACCTTTTTACCGTCTTTTTTTACTTCATGCATACCCAGAATGGTATGAGGGTCACCATGTTCCCCGTTAACGATATGGAAAATATCATAAAGTTTTGTGGTATTGAGCATTTTCTCATCCCCTTTACTTATTTTTCAATAGACTGATAGCATTTTATACTATTGATTTCAGTTTACCATCATTTCAGCAATATTACCAGTCCCAAACAGGCTGGAAGTTCCTGAAAAAATACAAAAAGCATGTCGAAATGACATGCTTTTCCAATCATATTCAGTTGCCTGCAATATCCAGATTTCTCACCAGAACAGAAGGAGAACCAATGCCGGAAGAACCAAAATACAGGTCATCGGCAATTTCTTCCACTGCCTCCAGCAGGTGGTAGAAGTTTCCTGCAATGGTGATCTGTTCCACGGGCTGTCCCAGTTTGCCGCCTTCCACACGGAAGCCTTCCGCAGAAAGAGAAAAATCACCGGAAACCGCATTACAGCCGGAATGAAGTCCCATCAGGCTTGTAATAAAGAGGCCATCTCCCATCTGGGAAAACAGTTCTTCCTGAGAAATACCGCCTTTTGCCAGATAGAAATTGGTTGTAGCTGTTTTTACAGAGCCTGTCAGACCTGCCTTGAAACCGTTGCCTGTAGATGCCACACCGTCTTTTTTCGCCGTTTTTCTATTATAAAGGAGTGTTTTCAGAACGCCATTTTCGATAACTGCTTTGTTTTTGCCGGAAACACCTTCGCTGTCGAAGGGCTGTGTGCCATAACCGCCTTTCAGCAGGGCATCATCACGCAGTGTTACTTTTTCAGATGCAATTTTTGTGCCAGTTTTCTCATTCAGCATGGAGAAACCTTTCTGTACACTTTCCGCAAAGAAAATGCCTGCAAAAGCACCTAACAGGGAAACCATTGCCCTGCCATCCCAGATAATATCATATTTGCCGCTGGGAACGGAGGATGCGCCCAGATGAGATGCCGCACGTTCTGCCGCTTTTCGTCCTGTTTCTTCGGGGTCAAAGTCATTCCAGTCCTGCGCCTTCCAGAAATAAGTGCCTGTTTTGGTTTCGTCACCCTTTCTGGCAATGGCAGAAACGTATGCTGTTGCAAAATTCTTTGCAAAGAAAACATCCAGACCTTTTGTGTTTTTGATGGCAATTTCCGCCAGACCTGTACCAAGGGCACAGTAGTCCAGAGAGGCTACTTCCTCTGCACCAGCCAGAGCCGCAGTTTCCATTTTCATGGCCGCTTCGATTTTTTCGCTGACTGCCAGCTGTTCCAGTTCTTCGTTTACGCCTTCCAGTTCAGGGTAAGATTCTTCCCCTTCGTAAAGGTCTTCCATATCCTCAGGAGAAAGAAGTGCCGCATTTTCCTTCGCCATATTCACCAGAAAAGGAATGGCATCTTCTGTCAGCTGTTCTGTATAGGCATAGCCTGTGCGTCCGTCGATATTGCCGCGGAATGCCAGACCTTCTTCCTTGCTGTTTTCATAATTGGCAACTTCGCCTTCCATGATAAGGATCTCAAATGCCTTGCCGCCGCGATAGAATACTTCGCATTCCGCAAAGCCTTCCTGTTTGCCGTAAGCAAGAACTTTATCCAAAAAATTCTGTCTATCCATCCTGCTTACCCCCTTCCGCCGACGGTCATACTGCTGACACGGATCATAGGCTGGCCCACATCTGTAGGGATGGAGCCGCTCTTACTGCCGCACATGCCCTGGGCACGCTTCAGATTATTGCCCACCATATCGATATCACGAAGGACTTCATAGCCTTTGCCGATGAGGGTCGCACCGCGAACAGGTTCTGCCAGCTTACCATTTCGGATCATATATCCTTCCAGAACGGCGAAGTTAAAGGAGCCTGTTGCAGGGTCCACACTTCCGCCGCCCATCTGTTTTGCGTATAAGCCATATTCTGTATTGGCGATGATATCCGCAGAATCGCTCTTGCCGTTGGCAATGAATGTATTGGTCATACGGCTGGTAGGGGCATAACGGTAATCCTGTCGTCTTGCGGAGCCTGTGATGGCCGCACCCATACGTCTGCCGTTCAGTCTATCTACCATATAAGAGGTCAGGATACCATCCTGAATCAGGATATTTCTGGCTGTGGGTGTGCCTTCATCATCCATTTCCGCGGAACCC
>JAFZDV010000125.1 GCA_017560955.1 Anaerotignum sp. | reverse complement strand
CGTTCATTTTCTTTGAGGTTCAGTTCCTCACGAAGTTCACCATCCACCGTTACCACGGCTGTCAGGCCTTTATCCGCACCTGCGGAATAAAACAGCCAGATGCCTGCCGCCGCAATGATGGCAGCCAAAGCCAGAATGATATCTGTTTTTTTCATTTCCGCACCGCCTTTCTTCAGAATAATCGATTCACTACCTTTTAGGATAACAAGAAAAAAGGATGAAAGCAAGAACCAACTGCTTCCATCCGCCAAATTTCTTATTTTTCCAAAAACCAATTGCTCCGCGCATCCGCGCTCTCGCAATTGCAACAGCATTCGCAAATCGGCTACCACCTTCTTTGCTCATGTGTTGTACGCATCAAATGTCTATGCGCTTTTGTATGCAAGCATCCAACGCGCCATAGCCACTTTCTGCTGTTTTTGGGCATAAAAAAAGTGCCCAGAACCGGAATCGAACCAGTGACACGTGGATTTTCAGTCCACTGCTCTACCAACTGAGCTATCTGGGCATGTCTTAACGACAAGATATATATTATCATGACAAATCACCTTTGTCAATAAAAATTTTTCACTTTTTGAAAAAATTTTCATCCCCCTCCGCAGAAGCATAGATATGCTTCTGCAGTATCGGGTGCAGGGGCTGAGCTCCTGCTGGGGGTATTGGGGGCGAAGCCCCCAAGGTCTTACAGACCTTTTTTCATAACATCGATGATAGTTGTATCCATGGGTGCCATACCTTCGTCGGAAATTCTGCCCAGATTCTTTTCTGTCTGTTCTGCAGAAGAACCGATGACACCAAAGTTATGAGGGATTTCCACGCCTTCCATAGCCAGCATAGCAGAAAGGTACGCAGAATATACGCCTGCAGATGCTTTCAGGGCACAGCCTGTGCTGCCGCCGTCACAGATCATACCTGTCAGGTTCGCTGCCATATGATCCATGGCCGCAGAAACTTCCTTCGCACCGCCGCCCATCAGCAGAACAATACCGGAAGCCGCACCGCTGCCGCCGCCCAGTACGCAGCCACACAGAGCAGACAGTCTGCCTGTATAATGTTTGCTGAAAATTGTGATCAGGCCACTCAGCGCTACTGCACGGATAATTTCTTCTTCGGATTTTTCCATATATCTGCCGTAGGAAACAACAGGCATGGAGCACAGGATACCGTGGGAACCGCTGCCTACTATGCTCATTGCCGCAAAAGGCAGACCAGCCAGACGGGCATCCATAGCAGAGCATGTCAGTTTCTGAGCTGCATAGATCATGTCATTGCCCAGAGAGCCTTTGCTCTGGAACGCCGCCAGTGTTTTCCAGATACCCAGACCAACGCCTTTTTCGCCTTCAGCGGAAAGCTGACAATTCATTTCGATCATGCCTTTGATGCAGTCCAGTTCTTCGATAGGTACATTTTTCGCATAATCCACCATATCCGCTACAGTCACCGCTTCAAAGTCGATAATGTCTGCTTTTGCCGCAGTTGTTTCTGTTTTTTCTGCTTCAAACAGCACTTCATCATCCTTCGCAACATAAACGATATTCGCATGGAAATCTTCGATGCGGCACAGACCAACGCCTTTTGTTGTTGTCACTTCCGCATAGATGTAAATGCTGTCTTTTGTTTCGTCTACTTCAATTTCAATGGGAATAGACAGGGCTTTTGCCTGTGCCACATGATTTGCATTGATATTTTTCAGCACTTCCAGACCCAGTTTCCAGTCGCCGCCCAGTGCGCCCAGCGCCGCTGCCATTTCGCAGCCCAGTTCTTCTGTACCAGGAATCGCACAGGAGAAGGCATTTTTATACATGCCGCCATTCATCACCATCTGGATATGTAACAGGCTGCCGCCTACAGCATCATATGCTCTTGCCGCCGCCAGTGCGATGGCACCAACTTCTGTTACGCCCAGTGCAGGTTTGATTTCGCTTTTCAGTAAAGATGTAAAATCGAATTTCATCGAAGATTCCTCCTTTATATATATGTACTTTTCAGTATACATCGAGAATCTTAAATTTTCCACCCTTTTCCCATTACTATCAATAAAACGCAAATTTCGATTCTATGCATTGATATTTTCGATGTTTGTTGTTTTTTCAAAAAGTGCCCTTTATAATGAAAAAGATTTTGTCAGACATTTATGCGCAGACAAGCGCATTTCGGATGACACTCTATATTTAGGAGGATTTATTTATGGAAAAACAAAGAGAAAAATTTGGTTCCCGTCTGGGCTTTATCCTGATTTCTGCAGGCTGTGCCATCGGTCTGGGTAATGTGTGGAAATTCCCTTACATCACTGGTCAGTATGGCGGCGGTGCTTTTGTACTGATCTATTTCATGTTCCTGCTGATCCTTGGTATCCCTGCACTGACAGCAGAACTGGCCGTTGGTCGTGCCAGCCAGCGCAGTGTAGCCATGTCCATGGATATGCTGGAAAAGAAAGGACAGAAATGGCATCTGTTCAAATATCCTGCCATGGCAGGTAACTACCTCTTGATGATGTTCTACACAACAGTAGCAGGCTGGATGGTTTATTATTTCGTAAAAATGGCTGCAGGCGGTTTCACCGGTCTGGATGCTGACGCGATCGGCGCCGCTTTCAACAACACACTGGGCAGCCCTTCCATCAATATCGGCTTTATGGCATTCGTTGTCATTTCCTGTATGCTCATCGTTGCAAAAGGTCTGCAGGATGGTGTTGAAAAAATCACAAAAGTCATGATGCTGGCACTGATCGTTCTGATGATCGTTCTGGCAGTTCGTTCCATCTTCCTGCCCGGCGGCGAAGAAGGTCTGAAATTCTATCTGACACCTAACTTTGGCGCTATCAAAGAACACGGCCTGTCCACTGTTCTGTTTGCCGCAATGAGCCAGGCATTCTTCACACTGAGTATTGGTATGGGCGCTATGGCCATTTTCGGTTCTTATATCGACCGCAGCCGTGCACTGTGCGGTGAAGCCATCTCCATCACTATTCTGGATACATCCGTAGCGCTGATGGCTGGTCTGATCATCTTCCCCGCATGTTTCGCATACGGCGTTGACCCCGGCGCAGGCCCCGGTCTGATCTTCGTAACACTGCCCAATGTATTCAACGCAATGCCCGGCGGTCGTCT
>JAFZDV010000124.1 GCA_017560955.1 Anaerotignum sp. | reverse complement strand
CGATGCATCGGGAGGCATAGGTCGCCAATTTGATTTTTTTGTCTATTTTGAAGGTATTGATGGCTTTGATCAGGCCAATCGTTCCGATAGAAATCAGGTCTTCCACATTGATGCCCGTATTTTCAAACTTTCTTGCAATATAGACCACCAGCCGCAGGTTCCGTGCGATCAGCACAGATTTTACGGTCATATCATTTTCACCGCCCAGTTGCTCCAGCAATACAGCTTCTTCCTCTGCCTGCAGCGGCGGCGGAAACACATCACTTCCGCCAATATAAAAGACACCCTCACCTTTCTTCAGAAGTTTTTTCAGCAGCCGTTCACTATGGTATTTCGCCAGAAACAACAGATATTTCCATTCTTTCATATTATGTATCCTCCTCCAACAGACAGGGCGGCACAAGGCCTTCATATGCCCCTGTAAAATCTACTTCATTGATACCAACAAAAATATTTTTATGTACGATTTTTCTTCCGCCGAATGACAGCACAAGTTTCTCTGCCCCAATGCCCCAAAGCCGCCCATCGGGATTCCCCAGACTGGTGTAAGACATGGATGGCAGGCCATTTCGTTCTCCCAAAAGAAGCTGCACCTGTTCTTCTGCAGAGAACAACGGTAGTAATAATGATAACTGCAAAACCGCCACACCTCGATTTCCTTTTTTCAGGCCGTTTCCTGTATCGATGAGCATCCTGCCTTCCACACATCTCCCACGATAAAACACCCTCGCCGTACAGTATTCCTTTCTTCGCTGAATATTTGCCTCCAGCCACTTTCCTGCCAGTTTCAGAATCCCATAGGCCATAAGAAAAGACCAGACTAAAAGCCACCATGGGTATGCTTTCTGCACCGTTATGCCCATCCCCAGAAATTGCTGTGCCTGTGTCATGACAAACAGCATATTCACACCGCCGCCCATAAGAAAAGATGCCATCAGGGCAGAGCCAGAAAGCCGCAGCCAGTTTCGTCCGTTTTTCGGGTAATAGGCAAACAGCAAAGCTCCTGCCAGAAACAGCCCCATCTGCAGAAACCCTGTATCTGTTCCCCAAAAACAGATTTTGCAACAGTAGAATACTGCCGAAAAGAAACCTCCCAGAAAAATGCGATATCCTTTGGCAGAAAAACCTGCAATTTGTCCTGCCGCCCAAAGCAGAAAGGAATCCATAGCCCAGGAAACCAGAAAAACCACATCTATGTAAATCGTCGGTTCCATATCATGCCTCCATACCTGAGATTATAAAAGGGAACTTCTGCGAAACCTGTCGTTTTTGCTGAACAGAAAAAGAAAAAGCATCGACAAAAGTCGATGCTTTCCGTTTATTTATTGTGCCATGATTTCCGTTGCCATAGCCGCCATTGCTTCTTCGCCGAAACTACCGTCAAAACCTACCAGAGAATAATAAATCCCCTCATCATTCCAACCGTAGTATTCCATCTGTTTCACCTCTACTTCTTCAGAACCAACGGAAATCATCAGTTCACCAGCTGCTTCTTTTTCTTTATCCTCCTCTGTCAACTTATAATCAACAGGAACAAATTTATATGTATTTGTACTGTATCCTTCTGCTTCTTCTACCCCCGTATCAGCATAAGGACTGCCACCGTCAATATTCAGGCTAACTTCATTTCCTTTTTCATCAGCATAGGATACTGTCATCATTTTGTATTTTTTACCTATTTTATTGCCCTCTTCATCCATACCATAAGTTTCACCTGTGCCACCACGATGAAAAGTCATGCCATTTGCAAAAGTTTCCACATATTTTGCATCAAAGCCCAGCTTCTTTTCTGCTTTTTCCAATTCTGCAAAAGTTTCAATGTTGGGGCTACCATGGGAAACCACACTGTGCAGCTGGCCTGCCGCATAACAAGTCACACTTAATGCTGCAATCACCGCTGCCGCTGTCATCATTTTTTTCTTATTCATTTTCATAAAACCATTCTCCTTTCTTCTCTCATCCGCTTCTTTTCGGATATTTGCAAGCATCTGTTCGGAAGGTTCCACATCCCATACCTTTTCCGAAAGAGCCGCTTTCATCATTCTGTCAAAATCTTTCATAAACAACTTCCCCCTTCTGTTCCTCCGCCTCCAACACCTGTTTCAGTCGCCTTCTGGCTGCAAAAAGTCTCGTTTTCACCGTACTTTCCAATGTGCCTGTTGCTTCTGCAATTTCCTTTATAGAAAGGTCATTGAAATAATAAAGGATGACGGTGGTGCGCTGTTTTCTGCCAAGCCCATCTAGTGCCCGATACAGTTTTTCGTAAGCAGCTGCTTTTTCGCTGGGGTAGGGTTCTGTTTCTGCTGCCATTTCCGGAAGATTTTCCAAATCTATAGCCAGTAATTTATTCTGCAGGGCTTTCCATGCTGAACGGGTCAGGGTACGGAAAAACCATGGACGAAAACGGGATGGTTCCCGCAGATCGTTGATATGTAACAGGCAAAGCACAAAGGTTTCCTGAGCCACATCCTCCGCCAGAGCAGCATCTCCAGTAATGAGGGCAGCCGTTCGCACTGCCTGCTTCTGATACAGTGCAAACAGTTCATCGAAGGCACTTTCATCACCTGCTTGCATCCGTCTGACCAGTGTTTCTTCCATGGGTATTCCTCCTTTCTTTTTTGATGCGCATCTGCCTATAAGAGAGAAATTTTTTGACATAGGTTCTATGTTTTTACAAAAAAAAGAGAGGTCTCCCTCTCTTCCCAAAAATTTATATTTTATTCAGTTTCACAGACATTAGGTCTGTCAGGGAATACGATCATCCCAAAACCATTCAGCGCCGCCAGTTTCTGCATCAGCGCCTCTGTACCTGCTGCCTTCTGATATTCCATTTCCTCTTTATACAGAGGGATCACGCAGTACATATTGATCTGTGTGCCATCTTCCGCATGGAACAGGCTGATATTTTCCTGCAGAGCACCCAGCATGGCACCGCAGAGTTTTGTGCTGTCATCATAGGGCACACATTCTGCAGAGTTAGGCAGCGTATGACCCCAGCCCAGCCATGTTTTGAATTCATGAGGGAATCTTGCCAGATATTTTGTCAGTTTCACAGGCCACCACAGGTGCTCAGGCACATCCTTATCTGTTTCATAACCTGTCAGGATATCTCATTCCGCAGGCAGGAACAGCAGCAGTTCTGCTCTTTCCAGACCTTTATACTGAGGCAGGAATTCCTGAGGCAGGTTCATGGGCAGAGCGCTCATACCTGTTGTGTAGATCACATGGAAATCCTTTTTTGTTGGTGCTTTCATCACAAAAACATTCACATTCAGAAATTCAGACTCGATCTCACGGTATACTCTGGTTTCTCTTTTGGGAAACAGTGCTTCCATGTGCTGGCAGATCTCCTGTTCATAAGGTGTCACTGCCGCAGGTCTGCGTTCTGTTCTCTGCTCCAGTTCGCCATATTCATATACAGAATTTTTGATTTCTTCAGACATGATTATGCCTCCTTACCAAACAATGCGCCTGCAAATTCTGCCGCATTGAATTTCTGCAGATCGTGGATACCTTCACCCACACCAATGTAACGAACGGGGATCTGCAGTTCGCTCTTGATGGCAACAACGATACCACCCTTTGCTGTACCGTCCAGTTTTGTCAGCACGATACCTGTGATATCCGCCACTTCTCTGAACAGTTTTGCCTGCTGCAGCGCATTCTGGCCTGTGGTTGCATCCAGCACCAGATATACTTCCTTATGGGCAGCAGGATATTCTCTCTCGATAACACGAGCGATCTTTTTCAGTTCTTCCATCAGGTTTTTCTTATTATGCAGACGGCCTGCAGTATCACAGATCAGCAGGTCTGCATTCTGTTTTCTTGCTTCATGAACCGCATCGAACACAACTGCCGCAGGGTCAGAATTTTCCGCCTGTTTGATGACAGGAACATTGTTTCTTTCGCCCCAGATTTCCAGCTGGTCGATGGCTGCCGCACGGAATGTATCCGCCGCTGCCAGCATAACAGATTTGCCTTCTTCTTTATAGTTGTGTGCCAGTTTACCAATTGTTGTTGTTTTACCAACACCATTTACACCAATCACCAGCAGAACGGAAGGATTGGGCAGTTTTTCGTCTTCTTCTGCGCCTTCTTCCAGAATTGCTGTGATTTCATCAATCAGCATATCTTTGATCACAGAAGGATCTGTTGCATGTTCTTTTTTTACTCGCTTACGCAGATTTTCTACGATATCCATCGTTGTCTGAACACCAAGGTCCGCCATGATGAGGGCTTCTTCCAGTTCTTCGAAGAGGTCTTCATCGATTTTTGTGAAGGCACCCAGAACACCGTCAACGCCGCCCAGAATATTTTTTCTTGTTTTATCCAGACCTGCTTTCAGTTTTGCAAAAAAGCCCATTTTCGCAGGTTTTTCTTCCTGTACAGGTTCTTCTTTCACTTCTTCTGCTGGAGTTTCTTCCACAGGTGTTTCTTCTGCCGCTTCTTCATGATGCAGTTCTTCATCCAGTTCCTCTGCAAATTCATCCGCCAGTGCATCCAGGAAAGCCAGGGCATCTTCGTCATTATCCGCTGTGAATACTTCGCCGTCTTCCAGCGCAACCACAACTTCATCATCCGCCAGAGGTTTTTCCGCAAGGATCTCGCCTGCCATATCTGCAAGTTCATCCAGAATAGCCTCTGCATCGGCTTCGTTTTCCGCTGTGAATACTTCGCCGTCTTCCAGAGAAACGACAACTTCGTCCTCTACGAGAGGTTTTTCTGCAAGGATTTCACCTGCCATGTCTGTCAGTTCTTTCAGAACTTCCTCTGCGTCTTCTTCGTTTTCCGCTGTCAGCAGTTCTTCGCCGTCTTCATCCACAAATTCAATTTCGATCTCGGCTTCTGCTTCCAGTTCTTCCACAGAAATTTCTTCTGTTTCCACATCTGTTTCAACTTCTACACCGTCGATTTCCACAACGCCTTCACGCTGTTCTTCCACAACGGGTTCTGCTGCTGGTTTCTTTTTGAAAAAATCAAATAAACCCATTTTATTTCACCTCAAATTTTCTATAATTTCTCGCAAGCTGCACCTCAAGACCTTCGGTCTTTCGGTCATTTTGCTCCGCAAAATCACTGTCTGTTCTGACCTTGCTTTCTTATGCAAGCATAAAAGCAGGTCATTCCACCAGTGCATCTTTCTCCGCCGTTTCTGAAAAGTCTACGGAAATCAGTTTGGAAATGCCTTTTTCCTGCATTGTTACACCATACAGCACATCTGCATGCTCCATCGTACCTTTTCTGTGAGTGATAACGATGAACTGTGTATCTTCCGCAAACTGCTTCAGGTAACGAGCATAGCGGGTAACATTGGCATCATCCAGTGCCGCCTCAATTTCGTCCAGAATACAGAAAGGAGAAGGCTTCATCTTCAGGATAGAGAACAGGATGGCAATGGCCGTCAATGCTCTCTCACCACCGGACAAGAGCTGCATATTCTGCAGATTCTTACCGGGTGGCTGTGCCACGATATCGATCGGAGATTCCAGCACATTCTCTGCATCTGTCAGTTTCAGATATGCCTTACCGCCGCCGAACATTTCCTGGAACACCTGAGAGAAGTTTTCAGAAATCACCTTGAACTGTTCTCTGAACTGTTT
>JAFZDV010000123.1 GCA_017560955.1 Anaerotignum sp. | reverse complement strand
CCGCCCATTCCACCAGACAGACACCTTCGCCGTAGAAATAATCTTCGTAACCTGTGTCCTCCATTTCTTCTTCGCAGGAAATGCGGTACACATCATAATGATACAGAGGTAGTCTGCCTTCATATTCATTTACAATGGCAAAAGTAGGGCTTGTCACATATTCTGTCACTTCCAGACCTTTTGCAAAGCCTTTTGTGAACACAGTTTTGCCCACACCCAGATCACCGCTGAGGCAGTATACCTGCCCAGCTTTCGCTTCTCTGCCCAATTTTTCCCCGAAAGCTTCTGTTTCCACGGGGTTATATGTTTCAAATCTTTCGTTCATATTTTTCAACCTCAGTTAATAAAGATCGCTGTGATATCTTCATCCAGTTTTGTTACGCCTTTGCCGTCATAGTAACCCAGACCGCCAGTCAGTGTTACCAGATCATAGCCATAAACAAGGGCTGCTTTGCCATTACCTTTATACTGGAAGGCAAATACGCCGCCGTCAATGGTTTCACGAGTTTCGCCGTCCCACCATTCCATTTTGCCATTGCCTGTGTTCTGATCCAGCAGCAGATAATATACTCTGCCTGTATCCTTCGCAAACTGCACACCACTTGCACCTTCGATGCAGTTATCGCCTTCGCCAGCTTTTGCCAGTTTGCCCACATTATTAGCATAATCATAATAGTAGAACAGGTCGTCTTTTCCAACAAAAGCAAATTCTTCTACATTTGCCTGTACAACGGTTGCCTCTACAGAACTGCCGAATTCCATCTGCATCAGCACATTGCCGCCGTTGGCATCTTCCGCCAGATAAGCCGCTTTTTTGCCGTTCTGAGAAACCTGTACACTATTCAGCAGAACAGCGGAACCATCCAGCACTTCCACATTGCCGAATTCATCTGCCAGGAAGGGCTGCATACCACCATAGTTGATGGACATATAGTAGATCATATCTACCATTTCCAGACCGCCGCCGATGACAGACAGATACAGAGGCTGGAAAGGTTTTGCCTGATAGCCTGTGATGAAGTTTTTATCGCTGCCTTCTACTGCAATGGCAGAAACTACATTTTCCGCTACCAGTTTTGCTTTGCCGTTGGACAGGATGTAATATTCCTGCATCATAGGTTCCAGACCTTCACCGCTCTTCATTGCTTCACGCAGTTCATCACGCATCAGTTTCTGGTCATAGTTGGGGTCATCTGCTGTCATTTTGGCATCGATTTCCGCCATATCATCTTCCAACAGTTCAGAATAAGGGATCACACCTGTGGGTTTCACACCATACAGCAGGTCTGTGCCGTTGGGCATCAGGCTCATGTACTGGGCATTTTCCGCCACCAGTTCAGGTTCATTTTCAAAGTCATAGCTGTAAATATTGTAGTAAGCATCTGCTTTGGAAACAAAATACAGCATATCTTCAGACAGAGCATACAGAGGAGATGCATCTGTCAGTTTATACACATTACGGTCGCCGTCACCCTGTACTTCCCATACACACAGCATATTATAAATATCTCTGTATACCAGATATTTGCCGTCTGCACGCAGTTCATAGCCATCTTCTTCCATGCTCATGTTTTTTTCCACCACATGGCTCTTTGTACCATCGAAGTAGCACAGCTGCAGAGAATCCTCTTCTGCTTTCAGATAAGCTACCGCTTCACCATCTTTGCTTACCTTGTAATCAACCACTTTGCTGTCAATACATTCTGCCTCTGCAGAAGCATCTTTCATATTTTTGCGATACAGGTCAAAAGCACCGCTTGCATCCACATTCATATTGTAGTATGCTACATCGCTTTCTTCTGCCATGCCTGCACCCCATGCGGAATAGAAATAGTTATAACCGCCGCCGGCAGAAATGCCTTCCTGCACCAGAGCGGGTTCATTTTTCATGTCATAATAATACAATGCATTATCCTTGGCATAAAATACCCCTGTGTCTTTTACAGCTTTGCCGCCTGCAGGTGCCATCCACACCATTGCCAGAAAAGCAATGAACAGTGCAAAACCAACGATGATGCCAACCATATTATTGCTGCCTTTTTCTGCTGTTTTTTCCACAGGTGTTTCTTCTGTTTCAACTTCTTCCACTGTTTCTTCTGCAGTTTCTTCAGTCACTTCTTCTGCAGTTTCCTCTTCGATATTTTCAACCGCTTCTTCTGCAGCCTCTTCCATAGCTTCTTCTGCAACAGTTTCTGTCACTTCTTCTGCAACAGTTTCTGCCTGTTCCAGTTCTTCTTTCTTTTCCAGTTCATCCATTTCGGCGTCCTCCTTGAATTGTTACAAATTATTAAATGTTAAAAAAATCTATCCCAGAGTGCCAAAGCCACACGCCCAATGCCTTTGCCATTTTTTACAGCTTTTTTGTTCCTTACTCTGCGATTTTCCTTCTTTTCCGCTTTCAAAGCAAGTTTCCCTGCTTTTTTCGCTGCTTTTTTCGCAGCCTTCAGGGCCGCTTTTTTCTTTTCTCCGGGCAGTTTCTTTTTCATATCCAGCGCCTTTTTTCCGACTTTTACAGCCTGCATCCCCTTCTGGGCCGCACCGATACCTGTTTTCACCTTCGGATCCATGAAAAAGCCTCCTTTCTCAGGTTTTTAACCGTACATTATATTTTACCACAAGTATATATATAAAGTCTACTCCACCAATTGTTAACTAATTGTTACAAAAATGTAAGAATTTTTGAATTTTCTATTTACAAACTTGAATTTTCTGTTTATAATGCGTTATGGATATAAAATCAGAAAGGTGCGTAACCCGTTATGAATCATACTCAGAATACAAATCAGGAACAGAAAAAACACTTCCTGACTTCTCATAAATCTATTCGTTTTACAGCAGCCCTGTGTGCTGCAGCTGTACTGGTTGGCGGTGTGGCATATGCCGCAACACCCGATGCCATCGCAGCAGAACCCACAACAGCAGTTTCCGAATCCACTTTCACAGATGTTGTAGTAACAACTTACGATGAAACTGAATTCCCCTCTTCTGATCTGATCAGGCTGGATGCTTCTGTTGATGGCGCGATCATCCTGACAGTGATCCACCAGAAAGTGGATGCAGCCGCAGCAGACCAGAAATTTATCCCCAGCGGCTGGCCCGTAGAAAGCAGAATCGTTTCTACAGAATTCAACCCCACTGCAGACCCCAGCATCAGCGACGGCAGAAAGCATGAAGGTATGGATATTTCCACAAGAAGCCAGATTATCCCCATCTATGCAACAGCAGCAGGCACAGTCGTAACTGCAAACTTCCGCAGCGACTACGGCAATCAGGTCATCATCGACCATGGCAACGGCTTCACTACTCTGTATGCTCACTGCAACGAACTGATGGTAAGCGCAGGCGAAAAAGTGGAAAAAGGCGATGTTATCGCAACAACAGGCAGCACAGGCTGGTCCTCCGGTATCCACTGCCATTACGAAATCATGCTGAATGGCGTATACCAGAACCCCAGAGATTACATCTGATAAAAAAATGACCTCAACTCATAGGAGTTGAGGTTTTTTATTTTGCTTATTCGTATCTGACAGCTGTACCGGATGCTGTTACCATCAGCATACCATTATCCGCGCCCAGCACTTCATAATCGATATCTACGCCAACCACAGCATTTGCGCCCAACTGTGCCGCTCTTTCTTCCATTTCACGGAGGGCATTCTGTCTGGCATTGATCAGTTCTGTTTCATATGTATTGGAACGGCCGCCAAAAATATTTGTCAGGCCTGCCATCATATCTTTTACCATATTTACACCGGAAATCACTTCACCAAAAACGATACCTTTGTATTCTACGATTTTTTTGCCTTCCACAGAAGGTGTTGTTGTAATGATCATACCAATTCCTCCTTATTACGAATCTTTGCGCCAAAAGGTGCCAGCGCCAGCATCATGAACTTAAAGTGCTGGATACCAAAGGGAATACCAATAATAGTTGCACAACAGGTCAGACCCATTGCCGCAGAAGATGCCGCCAGCTCCAGACCGCAGAACAGCACCCATACTACATTCAGCAGAACAGATCCGCTGCCCATGCTACCATAATCGATCACTTTGCCAAAGGGACACAGCACAATTTTTGCAAATTTGAAACACTGTTTGCCCACAGGGATACCGATCACAGAAATATAACAGACGATCCCTGCCAGAAACCATCCGATAGCAGAAAACAGACCGCCGCAGATGATCCACAGAACATTACCTAAAACCTGAAATACGGACATAACCATACCTCCTTATTCATTGATTTCTATAAAACGAAACCACTTTTGCATAATCCTCGTTTTCGAGGGCTTCTTTTCCTTTATCCGAAAGGGCATACACACCCTTTTCTACTCTTTTGAACCATTTATCATAGTTCCTGCTCAAAAGACCGATGCAGTCTTCCAATCCTCTTTCTCTGAAATCCGCAGTCGATAACTGCCCTTCTTTCTCCAGCAGACAGGCCACACGGATACTCTTTTCACGAAATGCCGTCATGATTTTTCTGCGGGTCATGCCGCCCACATTGGCATCCACCTGACGATTTTCCAGTTCCGCCTGCACCTTTTCTCTTTTCTTGCGATTTTTCCAGGCAATGCTGTCAGAAGGTTCCAGTACCACATCTACTGTCTGCAAAGGACTGTCCAAAGCAACAGTCAGAAGACCTAACTCCAGTCGCTTCAGGAGTTTCAGCATATCTTTCCATGCCTTTTCCCTTGCACCTTTCTTCGGACGGGGAATTGCCACAAATACCTGCTCCGTCAGGCTTTGTCTTTCCAGTCCCTGATAGACCAGTTTCAGATTGAAGGCTTTTTTCAGTTCCACGATGACCATCTGCCCGTCTTTTACAGCAGCAATATCGCAGCCTTTCACCTCTGCCTGCACCTGATAGCCCTCTTCTTCCAGAAAGACACGGATAGGCTCATATAAATCTGTTTCCTTAAAATCAGTCATTGTATTTCTCCATGAAGGCTTCGATCTCTTCCACGGTTTTGATCATAGCAGAAGTCATCACTTCACAGCCTTCTTCCGTCACCAGCACATCATCCTCAATGCGGATGCCGATTTCCCATTCCTCAATATACAGGCCGGGTTCCACCGTCAGTACCATGCCGGGCTGCAGGCTGCGATCGATATATCTGCCGATATCATGGGTTTCCGCCCCCAGATAATGACTCACCCCATGATAATAATATTTCGCCACATCTTCCTTTGTTTCCGCCAGACCGATTTCCTGCAGGGCTTCGAAATAATAATCTTTCAGCAGTTCATTCAGGCTGCTGAAGGGCACACCAGGTCTGATGGCTTCGATCACTCTTCTCTGACCTTCCAGAACGATGTTGTATACCAGTTTCTGTCTTTCCGTAAACTTGCCATTGATGGGGAAGGTGCGGGAAATATCCCCTGCATACCAGCCCCACT
>JAFZDV010000012.1 GCA_017560955.1 Anaerotignum sp. | reverse complement strand
CTGGATCCTATCTCTACATCCAGAATTGAAGAACTTGCATTGGAACTGAAAAAAGATTACACTATTGTTATGGTAACACATAATATGCAGCAGGCGACGCGTATTTCTGATAATACTGCATTCTTCCTGACAGGTGAAATCGTAGAGTTTGACAAAACAGAGAATCTGTTTGCTTTTCCCAAGGATCAGAGAACAGAAGATTATATTACAGGGAGGTTTGGTTGATTTATGGTACGCAGTCGTTTTGATTCTCAGCTGGAACAGCTGAATGTGGAACTGATCCGTATGGGGGCATTGTGTGAAGAAGCCATCACAGCTTCTGTTTCTGCCCTCATCCGATATGATAAGTCTGTGGTACAGACTGTTTTTGAAAAAGATAATGAAATTGACAAAATGGAGAGAGAGATCGAAACATTCTGTCTGCGCCTTCTGCTGCAGCAGCAGCCTGTGGCAAAAGACCTGAGGGCGATTTCTTCTGCGCTGAAAATGATTTCCGATATGGAACGTATCGGCGATCAGGCAGGGGATATTGCGGAGATCATGGCACATCTTTGTGACCATAATACCCAGAGCAAACTGCATATTCAGGATATGGCAAGGGCGGCAGTAAAAATGGTGACAGATGCCGTAGATGCTTTTGTAAAAAAGGATCTGGAACTGGCTCGTTCCGTTATGGCGTATGATGATGTGGTGGATGATCTGTTTGATCAGGTAAAAACAGAACTGATCGGCCTGATCGGCGAAGATCAGAGCAATGGTGAATGCTGCATCGATCTGTTGATGATCGCGAAATATCTGGAACGCATCGGCGACCATGCCACAAACATTGCAGAATGGGTCGAATTCTCTATTACAGGTCAGCATGTAATAGCAGAAGAGGAGAGATGACCTTGAAATTATATGAAAAAATCAGACGAAATGAAGCCATTAAAGTATATATTCAGCGTGCGGATGAATCTCTGGCAGCTCTGGGTTATACAGAACATTCCTTTGCCCATGTGACAAAGGCGGCGGAAAGCGTGAAATATATTCTGGAAACACTGGGCTATTCTGAACATCAGATAGAAATGGGAATGATCGCAGCCTATCTGCATGATATCGGCAACCTGATCAACCGTTCCGAACATGCCCAGTCCGGTGCCATTATGGCATTCCGTATTCTGGATGAAATGGGTATGCCTGCGGAAGATGTTGCGACCATCGTAACAGCCATCGGTAACCATGATGAAGGCACGGGTGTTCCTGTCAATGCCATTGCAGCGGCTCTGATTCTGGCGGATAAGAGCGATGTACGCCGCAGCCGTGTCCGCAATCAGGACCATCAGACATTCGATATTCATGACCGTGTGAATTATTCCGTAGAAAAAGCAGATCTGACGATTGATAATGAAAATAAACAGATCAAACTGAGTCTGACTGTTGATACCAGATATGGTTCTGTTATGGATTATTTCGAAATTTTTCTTGGTCGTATGATCATGTGCCGTAAAGCGGCGGATAAACTGGGACTGCAGTTCAGACTGATGATCAATGGACAGTCCCTGATTTAAGGAGTGAGCGAAATTGCTGATTTACTTGGTAGAAGATGATAACAGCATCCGTGAACTGGTAGCCTATACACTGCATAGTGCAGGTTTTCAGGCGGAAGGGTTTGAAAAGCCTTCCGCTTTCTGGCATGCCTGCAAAGCGCAGCTGCCTGATCTGGTTCTGTTGGACCTGATGTTGCCTGAAGAAGACGGCATCAGTATACTGAAAAAACTGAGAAATGATCCCGAAACGAAAAAAATGCCTATTATTCTGCTGACAGCAAAAAGCAGTGAATATGATAAGGTCATGGGTCTGGAAAATGGCGCTGATGACTATGTAGCAAAGCCTTTCAGCATGATGGAACTCCTGGCAAGGGTGAAGGCACTGCTGCGCCGTGTGGAAAAAGATGAAAATACAGGCCTGACCATTGGTGATCTTTTGGTGGATAAAACAAGGCATGAAGTGTCGGTAAAAGGAGAAAAGGTCACATTGACTCTGAAAGAATTCGAACTTCTGTGTCTGCTTATAGAGAACAAAGGAAAAGTTCTGACAAGAGATCAGTTACTGAACAGCATCTGGGGTTATGAATTCGATGGTGAAAACCGTACGGTGGATGTACATATCCGTACCCTGCGTCAGAAACTGGGCAGCTGCGGAGAATATATCGAAACGGTTCGCGGCGTAGGTTATAAAGTAGGTGGAAAAGTATGACACAGCGTATTTTCCGCTCCATATTTCTGGTAGCGCTGGCGGTGATGTTTTCTGTTTCTTTTCTGATCATGGGGATGATGTATCGCTATACATCTATGGAAACCAGAAAGGAACTGAGCCGTGAGGCGGAATATATTGCCCTTGGCATACAGAATGAAGGAGAATCTTATTTTAACGATCTGGACAGAGTACACCTGACAGACAGCCGTATCACATGGATCGGCACAGATGGCTCTGTTCTGTTTGACTCTATTGCAGAGGAAGACGGAATGGAAAACCATGGTGACCGTGAAGAAGTGCAGGAAGCATTTCGTACAGGTCATGGGGAAGGAGAACGATTTTCAGCCACTTTGTCGGAAAAAACATGGTATTGTGCTGTCCGTCTGAATGATGGCAGTGTTGTGCGTCTTTCTATTGAAACAGCCAGTATCCTGACTGTATTTTTCACCATGGCTTATCCCATGATCCTGATCCTTATCGCCATTGGTGCAGTATCTTTGTTTATTGCTTTCAGCACGGCAAAACTGATCACAAATCCTATCAATGAGATAGATCTGGAGCATCCTGAACAGGCGGAAGTGTATGAAGAACTGACGCCGCTCCTTCGGAAAATTTCCATGCAGAACCGTCAGATTCACAGGCAGATGGCGGAACTGAACCGCAGAAAAGAGGAATTTGAAACCATCACAGCCAACATGCAGGAAGGCCTTCTGGTACTGGATGCAGAAGGCGATGTGCTTTCTTATAATGAGGGTATTCTGCGTTTGCTGGGCATTTCTCAGGTGAAAGAAGGTCAGAATGTATTTCATCTGAATCGCAGTGAAACCTTCCGCAGAGGGGTGGAACTGGCACTGCAGGGAGAACACAGAGAAGAAAGGCTGGAACTGGGCGGCAGAGTATGCGAAATGTTTGCCAACCCTGTTTTCAGCGGAAATAAAAATGCAGGTGTGATTATCATCCTTTTTGATGCGACGGAAAAAGAAGGCCGAGAAAAACTCAGAAGAGAATTTACGGCAAATGTTTCCCATGAACTGAAAACACCGCTGACTTCCATTTCCGGATTTGCAGAAATCATGAAAAGCGGCATCGTTCCTGCGGAAGATATGGGACATTTTGCAGGGAAAATATATGATGAAGCCCAGCGCCTGATCGTTCTGATTCAGGATATCATCAAACTGTCCAAACTGGATGAAAAAGACGGTATGATGGAGAAAGAATGGGTGGAACTGGATGTTCTGCTGGAGGAAGTCTGTGAAAGACTGCAGCCAACTGCAGAAAAGAGAGGGGTTCATTTGACAGCTGATCTGATTCCTCTGGGCATCAAAGGTGTGAAGCCTGTTCTGATGGAAATGGCATATAATCTTTGCGACAACGGGATCCGCTATAATCGTCCCGAAGGCAAGGTACACATGACACTGAGAAAAGAGCAGGGGAATGCTGTTCTGGAAGTGTCTGATACAGGTATCGGTATTCCACAGGAGGAGCAGAAACGTATTTTTGAACGCTTTTATCGTGTGGATGGCAGCCGTTCTGCAGAAAAAGGCGGCACAGGGCTTGGTCTTTCCATTGTAAAGAATGGTGCGGCCCTCCATGGTGGCAAAGTGTCTGTAAAAAGTACACCTGGTCAGGGAACGGTCATGACTGTGATTCTTCCATTGACAGAGATAAATTAACTTGTATGCGAAATGATTTTATGCTACAATGACAGAAAAGGGAGATTCTGTAAAATTTTCCAGTGTAAAAGAAAATGAGTAAAAATGAAGCGTATGTTCCTGAATTACATAGCAGTATGTTCGGACATGCGCTTTTTTGATAAGTCCGTTATTTTCAGAAGGAGCGGGATGTATGAAGAATTTCGAAAGTAATGTGCAGTATATCAAGTATCTGGTAAATAAAGAAGTGGCCAGCCGTTTTTTCAGCGGTACGCTGGTAAAAGGTCCTTTTCTGGAAAGGGATATTGCGGAAGCCATTATTCCCGGGCCAAAGGCGATGTTCCGCTGCTGTATCTATAAGGAAAGACATATCATTGAAGACCGTGTGCATCTGGTGTTGGAGCCTACAAAAGATAATGTTGTCATCAACGTGCTGGACTCTGCCTGTGATGAATGTCCTCTGGACAGATTCGTAGTCAGCGACTCCTGCCGTGGCTGTCTGGGTCATAAATGTCAGGAAAACTGCCCCAGAGGTGCGATTTCCATTGTTAACCACAGAGCTTATATCAATCAGGAACTGTGTATCGAATGCGGCAAATGCAAACAGAACTGCCCTTTTGGTGCTATCAGTGAAGTAATGCGTCCCTGCATGCGTTCCTGCCCTGTGGGTGCTGTAAAAATGGATGAAAACAGAAAAGCGATGATCGATCACGATAAATGCATTTCCTGTGGTTCCTGTGTCAGCCAGTGTCCTTTTGGTGCTATCGTTGATAAATCCTTTGTCATGAATGTGCTGAATCTGATCAAAGATTCTGTGAATAATACAGAGTATCATGTATATGCAGCCGTTGCGCCTGCTGTTGCCAGCCAGTTTGGTGATGTGAAGGTGGAACAGGTCTTTGCAGGCATCAAGGAACTGGGTTTCTATGATGTAGTGGAAGCGGCGATCGGCGGTGATATGGTTTCTATTGCGGAAGCGGAAGAATTTGCCCATACTGTCGAAGAAAAGAAATGGAAAACAACTTCCTGCTGCCCTGCCTTTGTGGATTATGTGAGAAAATTCCATCCAACCATGATGGACCATGTTTCCACAACAGTTTCTCCCATGATCGCTATTGGCAGAGCCATCAAAGCGAAAGATCCTCTGGCAAAAGTTGTATTTATCGGCCCTTGCACTGCAAAGAAAGTAGAAATCAAGCAGCCTGATCTGAAAGGCGTGATCGAATATGTACTGACTTTTGAAGAACTGAGAGCCATGTTTGACGGCAAGAATCTGGATCTGGCGCATTTGGATGAACTGAAAGCAGGCGAACCTTCTTCCTATGGCCGTATCTTTGCAAGAACCGGCGGTGTGGCAGAAAGTGTACGCCGTGTGGCAAAACTGGAAGGGCTGGATGTAGAGATCAATCCTTTGCGTTGTGATGGTATCGATGAATGTATCAAAGCCATGAAACTGGCATCTTTCGGCAGACTGCCTGAAAACCTGATCGAAGGTATGGCTTGTAAGGG
>JAFZDV010000122.1 GCA_017560955.1 Anaerotignum sp. | reverse complement strand
GAATTGATTGAACAGACAATGGATGCATATACTGTAAAATATGAATATACTTTGGAAGACCTGCTGGAAGCGGATGCATGGGCAAAGGACTATGCTGCAAAGGTGGTTTTTGAATAAGTATTGGAGGTGAGGAATATTTCCTCGTTACTGATCACAATTATTTTATTGGGTGCTCTTGTGGTTGCCCATGAATTTGGACATTTTATTGTTGCTAAGAAAAGTGGTATCTGGGTGCAGGAGTTTGCTGTTGGCATGGGTCCCAAAATTGCTTCTGTAATGAAAGGCGATACAGAATACAGTCTGCGCGCTCTTCCTTTAGGCGGTTTCTGCAGAATGGAAGGAGAAAGCGAAGACGGTTCTATTCCCGGTCCTCGTTCTTTTTTGACAAAATCCGTTGGTGTCCGTTTTGCGGTAATGTTTGCAGGGCCTTTTATGAACTTCGTTCTGGCTTTTATCATGATTTTCGGGCTGACCTGTACCAGTTATACGGCAACACCTGAAATCAGAGCGATCATCCCTGAATCTGCCGCTGCAGAATGCGGTCTTCAGCCTGGTGATACCATTCGTAAGATCAACGGAAAGACCATTCATATTTACGATGAATTGTCTTATATGCTGATGGATAATCACGGTGAGGCCATTCGTCTGGAAGTGCTGGGAGCAGATGGGATGCTTTATCAATATGAACTGCAGCCCAAATTGGATGAAGCAAATGGCCGATATCTGATTGGATTTAATCCTAATGTTGAAACAGGTATTTTTGCAGAACCTGTAGAGGGTTATAGTAAAATGACTGTTGGCGAGACCATGCATTACAGCCTGTTTTCCATGATTAATTATGTAAAAATGACTGCAGAAGGTCTGGTAAGAGTATTTACCTTTACTGCCGAAAAAGATGAATACGGCGGCCCTATTGCCATATTCAAAACAGTAGAAACCAGTTATGAAGCTGGCTTGGAATATAGTATTACTGCTGCGATTCAGAATGTGATTTACATTGGTGCAGTTTTGAGTGCAAACCTGGGTGTACTGAATCTGTTTCCAATTCCTGCGCTGGATGGCGGTAAGATATTATTCCTTGCTATCGAAGCTATCCGCAGAAAACCTTTGGATGCGGAACTGGAAGGAAAACTCCAATTTTTAGGCTTCATGTTTATTATGGGCTTGATGGTATATGTCCTTTTTGGTGATATCATGAAATTTATTATCTGAAATAAGAACGCCTGAAATAAATTCTTCAGGCGTTTTTTGAGATTTTAGAAAAGAGTGAAAAAATGGAAAGAAAATTGACTAGAGAAGTAAATATTGGCGGTCTGAAAATGGGCGGTACGAACCCTGTGATCATTCAGTCCATGTGCAATACGGATACAAGAGATGTAGATGCGACTGTAATGCAGATTCTTGCGCTGGAAGAAGCGGGCTGTGAACTGGTGCGTGTGGCAATTCCCGATATGGTTGCTGCAGATGCAGTTGGTGAGATCAAAAAACTGATCCATATCCCTCTGGTAGCGGATATTCATTTTGATTACAGACTGGCACTTCGCGTAATGGAACTGGGTATTGATAAAGTTCGTATCAATCCCGGTAACATTGGTGATGAAGACAAAATCAGACAGGTTGTGGATATGGCGAAGGAGAAGAATATCCCTATCCGTATCGGTGTGAATAGTGGCTCTCTGGAAAAGGAACTGGTGGAAAAATACGGCGGCGTTACACCTCAGGGCCTTGTAGAAAGTGCGCTGAAGCATGTGCGTATTCTGGAAAAACTGGAATTCTTCGATATCGTTGTTTCTATCAAAGCGTCTGATGTGCCTTTTTCTATTGAAGCATATCGTCTGCTTTCTGAAGCGATTCCTTATCCTATCCATGTGGGCATCACAGAGGCAGGAACACCCTATGCAGGCACCATTAAATCTGCAGTAGGCATTGGTACGATCCTCGCTATGGGCATTGGTGATACTATTCGTGTTTCCCTGACAGGTGACCCTGTGGAAGAAATCAAAGCGGCAAGAGAAATTCTGAAAAGCCTTGGTTTAAGAAAATTCGGTATTACATTTGTTTCCTGTCCTACTTGCGGCAGAACAGAAATTGACCTGATTTCTATTGCCAATGAAGTAGAAGAAAAATGTAAAAACATTGATAAAGATATTAAAGTTGCTGTTATGGGTTGTGTAGTAAATGGTCCCGGTGAAGCAAGAGAAGCAGACCTTGGCATTGCAGGCGGCAAAGGTGTAGGTCTGGTGTTCAAAAAAGGTGAAGTTATCCGTAAAGTAAATGAGGATGAACTGGTTTCTGCCCTGATGGAAGAAATCGAAAAAGCATGAACATGAAAAAATATGAAAGAAAGGAGGGTGAAAATGACAGCGCAGAATTTTGAAAACGTATTCCAGAAGCTTTCCTTATCTATGGGAATACAGGAGGCTTTCGCCGGAACAGAAGTACGCAGACTGACCATTCATAAAAAAGAAAGATCCGTCAGCATGGAAATTTCTGCAAAGGAATTGATCCCTCTGCAGAAAAGAGAAGACTTCAAACAGGAACTTCTGAAAAGTCTGCCTGGTATTCGTGAAGTAGATATTGACATTACATATGAACTGAATGAAAAGACTACAGAAGAACTTGCGGCTGGGTACTGGGATAGCATCAAAACTTTCGTCAGTCAGCAGAGCAAGGTCTGTGCAGGTGTTATTTCTGATGCCGAATGGGAAATCAGAGATGGTAAAATGCTGATTTATGTGAAAAATAATATGGCATATTATCTGGCACAGAAACATCTGGATGATATGCTGATGCATATGATTTCTGAAGAAACGGGTCGAAACCTGATGATTCAGTTTAAAAATGTACAGACATCTGCGGAAGAAAGAGCCTTCAGAGAACAGAAGCAGGAACAGCGTCTGATGGAACTCAGCCAGAAAATTGTCAGCACCCAGACAGAGGCTGTACAGGAAAAAGCAAATGCAGAAGTCGCAGCAGTTGCTTCCGCTGTTTCGAAAGGGATCCTTCTGGGCAAAGAAATCAATGGCAATCCTGTCAAAGTGATTGATACAAAAATTGAAGGGGAAGCTGTTATTATTGAAGGCAGTATTTATAATGTGGAGGCAAAGGAAATCAAAGGCGAAAAATATATTGTTTCCTTTGATATTACTGACTTGAGCGATTCCACAACTGTCAAATTCTTTGTAAAACGAAGTGTTTTTGATCAGGAACTGAGCGATAAGATCAAAAAAGGCAAATATCTTCGTGTGCAGGGTGATGTTCAGTTTGATAAATACAGCAAAGAAATCAATATCATGGCGAAAAATATCATGACAGCATCTGCACCTCCTGCCCGTATTGATGATTCCGAAGAAAAACGCGTGGAATTGCATCTGCATACACAGATGAGCAGTATGGATGGTGTTACCCATGTGAAAAAATATATCCAGCGTGCTATTGATTGGGGACATAAGGCCATTGCGATCACAGACCATGGTGTGGTACAGGCATTTCCTGATGCCATGAATGCTGTAGGCAAGGCCGATCTGAAAGTTATTTATGGTGTAGAAGCTTATCTGATCGATGACCTTGGGAATGTTGTTACCATGCCCAGAGGTCAGTCTTTGGACGATACTTTTGTTGTATTTGATATTGAAACCACAGGCCTTTCCAGAGAAGTGGAAAATATTACAGAAATTGGTGCGGTAAAAGTACAGGATGGCAAAATCGTTGATAGATTCGGTACTTTTGTAAATCCAGAAAAACCGATCTCCGATGAAATTACAAAACTGACAGGCATTACCGATGAAATGGTTGCGGATGCACCATTGATTCAGGATGTTCTTCCGGAGTTTATGGCGTTCTGCAGTGATGCTGTGCTGGTTGCCCATAATGCAAGTTTTGATATGGGCTTTATCCGTACAAAAGCGGAAAAGAAATGTGGAATGGATATCAAGAATACCGTTTTGGATACTCTGGAACTGTCCCGTTCTCTGTTGCCTGATTTGAAAAAGCATAAACTGAATATTATCTGTGAGCATCTTGGTGTTTCGTTGGAGGGTCATCACAGAGCGGTAAATGACGCGGAGGCAACAGCCGAAGTATTCCTGAAATTTATCGATATGCTGGTGGAGCAGAAAGTTTATAACGTTGATGACATCAATGTATTTTCCAGCAGAACCATCAACTATAGTAAACTGAAGCCTTTCCATGCGATCATTCTGGCGCAGAACTATACAGGTCTGAGAAATCTGTATGAATTGGTTTCGCTGGCTCATATTGATTACTTTGCCAACAGAAGACCTCGTATTCCGAAAAGTGAATTGCTGAAGCGAAGAGAAGGTCTGATTCTTGGCAGCGCCTGTGAAGCGGGTGAACTATACAAAGCCCTTCTGGATAATCAGCCAAAAGAGCGTATTGAAGAGCTGGTGAATTTCTATGATTATCTGGAGATTCAGCCTTTGGGTAACAATAAATTTATGATCGATTCCCCTAGAGTGCCCAATGTGCATTCCATGGATGATATTATTGCAATCAATAAGAAAATCGTTGCTTTGGCGGACGAGCATAATAAGCCTGTTGTAGCAACCTGTGATGTTCATTTTATCGATCCGCAGGATGCAGCATTCCGCCGTATTATCATGGCAGCGGAAGGTTTCTCTGACGCAGATAATCAGGCACCGCTGTATTACCGTACGACTAAGGAAATGCTGAAGGAATTTGAGTATCTGGGAGATGAAAAGGCAAAAGAAGTCGTTATCACCAATACAAATCTGATTGCAGATATGGTGGAAAAAATCAAGCCTATCCCCGATGAAACGTTCCCTCCTAAAATCGAAGGTGCCGATGATGAATTAAGGCAGATCTGTATGGATAAGGCGATTTCCATTTATGGTGATCCTCTTCCTGTAATTGTACAGGAAAGACTGGAAACAGAGCTGAACTCTATCATCAGCAATGGCTATGCCGTTTTGTATATTATCGCACAGAAACTGGTATGGAAATCTGTAGAGGATGGCTATCTGGTAGGCTCCCGTGGTTCCGTAGGTTCTTCCTTTGCGGCGAACATGGCAGGTATTACGGAAGTAAACTCTCTGCCTCCACATTATATCTGCACAAACTGTAAATATTCTGATTTTGATTCTGAAGTGGTAAAATCCTATGCTATGGAAGAAGCCAGCGGCTGTGATATGCCCGATAAAGTGTGTCCTGTCTGCGGGGAAATGCTTTATAAAGATGGTCACGATATTCCATTCCAGACGTTCCTTGGATTTGAAGGGGATAAAGAACCTGATATCGACCTGAACTTCTCTGGTGATTATCAGCAGAGAGCCCATGCGTATACAGAAGAACTGTTTGGCAAAGGTAAAGTATTCAAAGCTGGTACGATTGGTACATTAGCGGATAAAACGGCCTACGGCTTTGTAAAGAAGTATTTCGATGCAAGAGAGATCACACCTCATAATGCTGAAATTCAGCGTCTGACGGACGGCTGCACGGGTGTAAAGCGTACTACAGGGCAGCATCCAGGTGGTCTGATGGTTGTTCCCAGCGATCACGATATTCATGAATTCTGTCCCATTCAGCGACCTGCTAATGATGTGAATTCTACCGTAACAACGACACATTTTGACTATCATTCCATTTCAGGCCGACTTCTGAAACTTGACCTGCTGGGACACGACGACCCTACGGTTATTCGTATGCTGTACGATCTGACAGGTGTAAACCCTCAGACAGTTCCGCTGGGCGATCCTGAAACCATGTCTTTGTTTGAATCACCGAAGGCTTTAGGTGTTACGGAAGAAGAAATCAACTGTAAGACAGGTACACTGGGTATCCCTGAATTCGGTACAAAGTTCGTTCGTGGTATGTTGATCGATACGAAACCAAAATCATTTGCGGACTTACTTCGTATCTCCGGTCTGTCTCATGGTACTGACGTATGGCTGGGGAATGCGCAGACTTTGATCGAAAATGGTACGATCACTCTGAAAGAAACCATTTCCACTCGTGACAGTATTATGATCTATCTCATCAATAAAGGGGTAGAAAAGAAGAAGTCCTTTAAAATCATGGAAAAGGTAAGAAAAGGGAAAGGTCTTACGGATGAAGACATTGTCGATATGAAAGCGGCAAATGTACCTGACTGGTATATTGAATCCTGTCAGAAAATCAAATACATGTTCCCGAAAGCCCATGCAGCGGCTTATGTTATGATGGCGTTCCGTATTGCTTATTTTAAAATCAATTATCCTGAAGCATATTATGCGGCATACTTTACAGTCAGAGCCTGTGACGATTTTGACTACGCCTGTATGTGCAAAGGTATTGATGTGGCAAAGGAAGCAATCAAGGAAATCCATGCAAAAGGACAGGAAGCGACGGCGAAAGATAAGAGTAAACAGACGGTTCTGGAAATTATCGTTGAATTCTACGCTCGTGGATTCAAATTTGTTCCCATCGACCTTTATAAATCCGATGCAAAAAACTTCCAGATTACACCGAATGGTCTTTTGCCTCCATTCAGTTCCCTGCAGGGGCTGGGTGTCAATGCGGCACATAGTATTGTAGAAGGACGAAAAGACGGCGAATTTAAAACACTGGAAGAATTGAAGGAAAGAACTTCTTTAGGACGTTCTCTGATCGATATGCTGAAAGAAAATGGTGTATTGGACGGTATTCCGGAAACCAACCAGCTGACATTGTTCTGATAAAAAGAAAAGCAACCTTATGGAATTACCATAGGTTGCTTTTTTGTTATAAATAAAGATCCAGAACTTTTTCAGCCAGTTGTTTTTCTGTATTGGCGCGAATTGCCAGAGCCAAAGTCATCATGATGCGTTTTTCTTCATCATCGGAATACATTAAAATGGATTCCTTACCATAGAAGGATTCATCGGGCTTGCCTTCTGCTGCACCAGCCAGATAGGTGATGGTCTGTTTCTGCAGGGAAACAAAACCTCTGTAGATGGATTCAATCATGCGTTCCTGCTTTGCTTTATTTGTTTCTTTCAGCGCAGACTGGAACAGGATACCGATATCTTTAATGGAAAGAACGGATTTCAGATGATAGATCATGATCAGCAGCATCAGATGGGTGCGACTGTATTTTTTCTTTACAGGCGCAGGGAAAATCTTAGCCTTCGTATAGTTATTGATCATTGTTTTGGTTAAAACCTTATCATCATCATAACGCTTATACTGCGCCAGACATTTATCCATAAATGTTGTTACCTGATCCATATAAAGGTCGATATTAGGGATATCTTCCACTTCAATGATATTAGATGAACGAACTTGAGCGGCAATTTTTTGCACCATCTCGTTAAATGTGTTCATACAGATGCACCTCGATTATCAAACATACAAATTATTCCAAATGTATTATATAGTATTTTGTACTAGGTATCAAGTTTTTCGTATGCATTTCTTCTTGAAATATGGGTGATATTATGTTATCATACAGATGTTCTGATATATGGTATTAAATACTACATCATAAGAGGTGGATATAATTATGGATATGGTCGCAGAAAACAGAATTAAATTTCAGGTAAAGGATCCAATGAGTGCATTGACACATTTTATTGGTTTTCTTGCTGTGATTCCAGTAGGGATCTGTCTGATGGAGCAAGCAGAAACAAAATTGCAGATGGCTGCATTTATGGTTTTCAGTATTTCTTTGCTGTTATTATATGGTGCAAGCACAATTTATCATACACTGAAACTTTCCGCGGAAAAAACAGCCCTGCTTCGTCGCATTGACCATATGATGATTTTTATTCTGATTGCAGGTACTTATACACCTATCTGTCTTGTAACTTTAGCAGGAAAATTTGGTACAATCCTTCTTAGTTTGATCTGGTTCATTGCTGTTGCAGGTGTGTTTATGAAAATTTTCTGGATGGGTGCCCCCAGATGGCTGTCTACAATGATTTATGTGATCATGGGCTGGCTTTCCATTACAGCTTTTGTTCCTTTGATGAAAACTGTTGGCTGGGGTGGCTTTGGAATGCTGTTAGGCGGCGGTATTGCTTATACTGTTGGTGCAGTCATCTATGCATTGAAAAAACCTAATCTTGCAATTTTGAAGAGCTTTGGATTTCATGAAATTTTTCATGTATTTGTAATGATCGGTTCTGCTTTCCATATTGCCTTTATGTTTGTATATGTTCTGTAAAAGCGGAATTCTGATATTCCTTACATTGACAATTTAATAGAATGTGATAAACTTAAAAAGTCAGGTATACCTTTGTATTACCTGACTATTTTTGATGGATTGTTTTCGTTCGAGAGGTAGAATATGAAAGAAGTTTTGAAATATCTGAAACCTTATAAAAAATATGCTTTTTTAGCACCACTTATGATGCTGCTGGAAGTGGCGGCAGAATTGTCTATGCCAAAAATCATGACTTATCTGATCGATAAAGGGGTAAGTACGGGTAATACAGGGTTGATCGTTAAAATCGGCATTATGATGTTGATCATTTCCATTATAGGTATCATTGGTGGTATTGGTTGTTTGTTTTGCGCTGCTATTGCCAGCCAGAGAACGGGTACAGATCTGAGAAAAGCCGCTTTTGAAAAGATACAGGATTTTTCCTTCCATAATATTGATACTTTCTCTACACCATCTCTGATCACCAGACTGACAAATGATATTACACAGATTCAGTTGGTTATCATGATGTGTCTGAGAATGATGGTGCGTTCTCCTTTGCTCTGTGTGGGTAGTATCATTATGGCATTCAGTATCAACGGAAAGATTGCTGGTATGTTTATTCTGGTAGTTGTTTTGCTGACTATAGCAGTAGTTGTCATTCTGAAGCATGCAATGCCAAAATTTAAAATGGTACAGGAAAAACTGGATAAAGTAAATACAGTTATGCGTGAATGTCTGGCTGGTATTCGTGTTGTAAAAGCTTTTGTCAGAAATGATTATGAAATGGAGAAATTCTCCGATGTAAATACAGATTATAAGAACACAACTGTAAGTGCATTTAAAATCATGATGTTGATGATGCCTATTATGATGATTTTGGTAAATGGCACGATTATTGCAATTTTATGGTTTGGTGGCTTACAGGCTTATGCTGGAATTATTGCAGTTGAAGAAATTATGGCGTGTATCACATATCTGATGCAGATGATGATGGCTACCATGATGATGGCAATGAATTTCATGTTCATTTCCAGAGCAAAAATTTCTGCAGACCGTGTAATGGAAATTCTGGATGCAGAAATTGATATCCTTGACCCGATTGAACCCAAACTGCCTGAAGAAGTAAAAGGTCATGTTGAATATAAGAATGTTGCCTTCCGATACAAAATGGGCAGCGGCGATGCAGTTCTGGAAGACATTTCTTTCATTGCAGAACCTGGCCAGACCATTGGTATCCTTGGTGAAACTGGTTCTGGTAAATCCAGTTTGGTAAACCTTCTTCCTCGTCTGTACGACGTGTCAGAAGGTCAGATTCTGGTGGATGGTATTGATGTCAGAGATTATAAAATTAAGGAACTGCGTCAGAGAGTTGCGGTTGTGTTACAGGAAACAATTCTGTTTTCTGGCACGATCAGGGATAATATCCTCTGGGGGAAACCCGATGCAACAGAAGAAGAAATCATTGCAGCGGCAAAGGCGGCCCAGGCTCACGATTTTATTATGAAATTGCCTAAACAGTATGATACAGAGTTAGGGCAGAGAGGTGTAAATGTTTCTGGTGGCCAGAAGCAGCGTATTTCTATTGCAAGAGCTTTGATTCAGAATCCTGCAATTATTATTTTCGATGACAGTACCAGCGCGGTCGATTCTTTGACAGAAAAGAATATCAGACAGAGTATGAAAGAAAGCCATAATGCCTGTACAAAGTTTATTATTGCGCAGCGAATCAGTTCAATTCGCCATGCAGATAAGATCCTGGTTTTGAGTGGTGGTAAAATTGCAGCGCAGGGTGATCATAAATATCTTATGGAAACCAGTGTGGATTATCAGGAAATCTTTGCTTCTCAGATGAAGAAAGGGGTGATGGCAGAATGAGTAATAAAAACATGCGAAAAGGTCCTGGTGGACCTCATCATGCTGCCATGATGCCTCACAGAAAACCTGTGAATACAAAGGGAACGATTCTTCGTTTATGCAGATATCTGCTGCAGTACTGGCATCTGATTCTGATTTCTCTGATCTGTATCTGTATTACAACAGTGGGTACAGTTTTTGCTACCAGAATGATTGGTGTGGCAATTGACGAATATATTGCTGTATTTGATTTTGATGGACTTTTCAGAGTCTGTATCATTCTGTTAGTGTTTTATGGCGCATCTTCACTGGCAACGTGGCTCCAGAGTTTTCTGATGCTGAAAGTTGGCCAGGAAACAGTTGCAACATTAAGAAAAGAAATTTTTGCAAAATTCCAGAGATTACCTTTGAGCTATTTTGATAAAACCACTCATGGGGAACTGATGAGCCGTGTCACGAACGACGTAGATAACGTATCTCAAATGGTAAATAACAGTGTCTCACAGATTTTACAGAGTGTTCTGACGATCATTGGTACGTTCTTTATGATGGTTTATCTGAGTGTACCCCTGACTATTGCAACACTGATCACTATTCCTGTGATGATGCTTACAACAAAGTGGGTCACAAAACATTCCAGAAAGTATTTCAAAAAGAAACAGGAAAGTTTAGGGGAACTGAACGGTCATATAGAAGAAATCATTTCCGGACAGAAGGTTGTTAAAGTTTTCTGCCGAGAAGAAGAGGAAATCACTAAGTTTAAAGTACTGAATAATAAACTACTGGATGTAAGCATCCGAGCGGAATTGTTTTCCGGTTCCATTGGTCCTATCATGACGGCAATCAATAACATGAATTATGCAGTTATTGTAGCGGTAGGTGGTATACTGATGGTTTCAGGCGGGGCAATGACTTTAGGTACGATTTCCAACTTTATGATTTATTCTAAGCAGTTTGCCCGACCCTTGATGGAACTGGCAAATCAGGTAAACATGATCATGTCTGCTATTGCAGGGGCTGAGCGCGTTTTTGAGGTTCTGGATGAAACGGAAGAAGTGCCTGATGGTCCTGATGCTTATGAAATGGGAGATATTGAAGGGGATGTTGTGCTGACTGATGTAAACTTCTCCTACGAAAAAGGTCATCCCATTTTGAAGAATGTAAACCTTTATGCCAGACCTGGCCAGACTATTGCATTTGTAGGCCCTACTGGCGCAGGCAAAACAACGATCATTAATCTGCTTACCAGATTCTACGATATTGAAAGCGGCAGCATTACCATTGACGGTCATGATATTTATAAAACAACAAGAAACAGCCTTCGTTCTGCTTTGAGTATCGTTCTGCAGGATACGTATCTTTTTACGGCATCCATTAAAGAAAATATACGTTACGGCAGATTGAATGCTACGGATGAGGAAATCAAAGAAGCAGCAAAACTGGCAAATGCTCATGAATTTATCCGTCGTTTGCCTGATGGTTATGATACTATGCTGACAGATGGCGGCGGTAATATCAGTCAGGGACAGCGTCAGATGATTTCTATTGCGAGAGCGATTCTTGCTAACCCCTCCGTTCTGATTCTGGATGAAGCTACCAGCAGTGTTGATACCAGAACAGAAGTCAAGATTCAGGAAGCCATGCATAACCTGATGAAGGGAAGAACTAATTTTGTTATTGCCCATAGACTGAGTACCATCAAAGATGCTGATCTGATCGCTGTTGTAAATCATGGTGAGATCATTGAAAGAGGCAATCATCACCAACTGATGGAGAAAAAAGGCTTCTATTACAACCTTTATACAAATCAGTTTGACCAGAGTGAGGAAGTATAATAATACGTGGGACAAATTTATATGTATACATTTCTAAAATAGCCAAAACCGCTTGATTTCTTTTGGTAAATATGTTATAAATGTACTTGTGTAAAGACATTGAAGAGGAAAAGTATGATTTTCGGATGCTTTCAGAGAGTCGATGGTTGGTGCGAATCGGCAGGGATGAAAATCAGAACTGGCCTCGGAGTCCTGCATCAAAAATGTATAAACATGAGTAGAATGCAGCGGTTCGCCACCGTTAAAAGGTTTCGAGTGTGCCTATGGGAAGATGGGCAAAATAGAGTGGTAACACGGAGTGTCCCTTCGTCTCTAACAAGAGGCGGAGGGCCTTTTTAGTTTCGATAGAGAAACCTGTTATCCGTGAAAACAAAGGAGGAATTTAGTATGGAAAGTCGCTACAATTTCAGAGAAATCGAAAAAAAATGGCGTGCAGAATGGGAAAAAAATCCCGTTAACAAAGAAGATGATGTAAAACCCAGATTTTACTGCCTGGATATGTTCCCTTATCCTTCCGGTTCTGGTCTGCATGTAGGTCACTGGAGAGGTTATGTACTCTCTGACGTAGTGAGCCGTTATAAACTGCTGCAGGGTTATCAGGTACTGCATCCCATGGGTTGGGACGCATTTGGTCTGCCCGCAGAAAACTTTGCGATCAAAAACAACATGCATCCTCGTATTGCGACAGAAACTAACATTGCAAACGTAAAAAGACAGCTGCATGAAATTTCTGCTCTGTATGACTGGGATAAGGAAGTAGATACAACAGATCCTAATTATTATAAATGGACACAGTGGATCTTTGCAAAAATGTTTGAAAAAGGTCTGGCTTATGAAAAAGAAATGCCTCTGAACTGGTGCCCCAGCTGTAAATGTGTACTGGCAAATGAAGAAGCTGCAGGCGGTACATGTGAACGTTGTGGTGCTACAGTAACAAAGAAAAATCTGCGTCAGTGGATGCTGAAAATCACAGAATATGCTGAAAGACTGCTGGTTGATCTGGATAAACTGGATTGGTCTGAAAAAGTTAAGAAAATGCAGTCCGACTGGATCGGTAAATCCTATGGTGCTGAAGTTGACTTCAAAGTAGTAGGTTCTGATGAAGTGATCACAGTTTACACAACAAGACCTGATACATTGTATGGTTGTACATTCATGGTACTGGCACCCGAATATGCTGGTCTGGCACCTCTGGTAAAACCCGAATGCAAAGAAGCTATAGATAAATATTGCTTCGATGCATCCGTAAAATCTTCTGTTGACCGTATGACAGATAAAGAAAAAACTGGTGCATTCACAGGTTCTTACTGTGTAAACCCTGTAAACGGCAAAGAAATCCCTATCTGGGTTGCCGACTATGTACTGGCTGACTATGGTACAGGTGCTGTAATGTGTGTACCTGCTCATGACGAACGTGACTTTGCTTTTGCAAAGAAATTCGATATGCCTATTATCCCTGTTATCAAACCTCTGGATGCTGAACTGCCTGAAGTAATGGAAGAAGCATTCGCTGGCGAAGGTATCGTTGTAAACTCCGCTGAATGGAACGGTATGACTGTAACAGAAGCAAAAGCAAAAGTTCCTTTCATCATGGAAGAAAAAGGCTGGGGTAAAAAGACAGTTAACTACAAACTGCGTGACTGGGTATTCTCCAGACAGAGATACTGGGGCGAACCTATTCCCATCGTTCATTGTGAACATTGTGGTGCTGTAGCTGTTCCCGAAGATCAGCTGCCCGTACTGCTGCCCGAAGTAGAATCCTACAAACCTACAGATACAGGTGAATCTCCTCTGGCTCACATCGATGAATGGGTAAACACAACATGTCCTAAATGTGGTGCTCCTGCGAAACGTGAAACAAACACAATGCCTCAGTGGGCAGGTTCCAGCTGGTACTTCCTGCGTTATGTAGATAACCACAACAATAATGAACTGGCTAGCATGGATGCTCTGAAAAAATGGGCACCCGTAGACCTGTACGTTGGTGGTATCGAACATGCTGTACTGCATCTGCTGTATGCTCGTTTCTATACAAAATTCCTGTATGACATTGGTGCAGTACCTTTTGATGAACCTTTCACAAAACTGTTCAACCAGGGTATGATCACAAAGAACGGTGGTAAAATGTCCAAATCCATCGGTAACGTTGTATCTCCCGATGAACTGGTTGAAAAATACGGCTGTGACTCCCTGAGAATGTATGAACTGTTC
>JAFZDV010000121.1 GCA_017560955.1 Anaerotignum sp. | reverse complement strand
CTTTCAGATCTTCGAAGCCCAGTGTTTTGATTTCTTTTTTGTAAGCATCAAAGATACCGCCGATGGACATATATCTGGGTTCTGCCAGTTCAGCAATTGCTGTCAGCAGGCAAGGTGTTTTTACTTTGATGATGTGATAACCATCTTCGTACTGTCTTTTTACAACTACGTGATCTTCAGCAGCTTCAACGATTTCTTCAACGTAGGAAACCTGAGGCAGCATCAGTTTTTCAGCGATCTGGGGACCAACCTGTGCTGTGTCACCGTCGATCGCCTGACGACCTGTGATGATCAGATCATAGCCAATTTTTTTCAGAGCTGCAGCAATGATACCGGATGTAGCATATGTATCGGAACCACCGAATTCTCTGGCGGATACCAGATAAGCTTCATCACAGCCCATAGCCAGTGCTTCTCTCAGCGCAACATCAGCCTGAGGGGGACCCATGGAAACGACTGTTACTGTGCCGCCCAGCTGTTCTTTGATTGTCAGAGCAGCTTCGATACCTGTTTTGTCATCGTGGTTGATGATGGAAGGTACGCCGTCACGAATCAGTGTGCCTGTTTTAGGGTCGATTTTAACTTCTACTGTATCAGGAACCTGTTTGATACAAACTAAGATTTTCATAGGTTTTTTCTCCTTTCAAACTATGCAGTAATTATTTCAGTTTCATCCAGCTGGAGATAACCATTTTCTGAACTTCGGATGTACCTTCGTAGATTTCTGTGATTTTCGCGTCACGCATCATTCTTTCTACAGGGTAATCTCTTGTGTAGCCGTAGCCACCGAACAGCTGTACACATCTTCTTGTTACATCAGAAGCTGTGGAACCTGCATAATATTTGCACATTGCGGACAGGTGGCTGTAAGGTCTGCCTGCATCTTTTTCACAAGCTGCTTTGTAAACCAGCAGTTTTGCTGCTTCAGCTTTAGTCGCCATATCTGCCAGTTCGAACTGTGTGTTCTGGAACTGACCGATTTTTTTGCCGAACTGTTTTCTTTCCATTACATATTTCACGCATTCGTCAATAGCACCTTCCATGATACCCAGTGCCTGAGAAGCGATACCGATACGACCGCCGTCCAGAGTCTGCATAGCGATCTTGAAGCCCTGGCCTTCTTTACCCAGCAGGTTTTCTTTAGGGATTCTGCAGTTTTCGAAGATCAGGTCGCAAGTTGCGGAACCACGGATACCCATTTTTCTTTCTTTTTTACCGATGGAGAAACCGGGTGTACCTTTTTCTACGATAAATGCGGAAATACCTCTGTTACCTTTTGCTTTGTCTGTCATAGCGATAACAACATAAACATCAGCGTAGCCAGCGTTTGTGATGAATACTTTTGTACCATTCAGTACATATTCGTCACCTTCCAGTTTAGCTGTTGTCTGCTGCATGGAGGAGTCTGTACCTGCGGAGGGTTCTGTCAGACCGAAGGCACCAACTTTTTCACCTTTTGCCAGAGGTACCAGATATTTCTGTTTCTGTTCTTCTGTACCGAAGTAGTAGATGGGACCAGCACATAGAGATGTGTGAGCGGAAACAACTACTGCTGTTGTACCACAAACTTTACCCAGTTCTTCGATTGCCATTGCGTATGTCAGGTAGTTACCGCCTGCACCGCCGTATTCTTTAGGGAAAGGAATACCCATGAAGCCGTATCTAGCCAGCTTGGGAATGCTTTCTACAGGGAATCTTTCTTCTTCATCCAGTTCTTCTGCCAGAGGTTTGATTTCTGTTTCTGCAAATTTTTTGTACATTTCTCTCAGCAGATCCAGTTCTTTAGAAAATCCAAATTCCATAACTTTGTTTCCTCCTTAAAACATTTGCTTTTTTTGTTAGCTTTTTTTGTTTTCTATCAGAAACGACAGATGCCGTTCCAATTTCACAATTTGCTTTGGAAAACCGCAGTTTTCCATTCTATTCAGTATAAACCACTTTTACGCCATTTTCCAGTTTGTTTCCTCAAAAAAACAGTAGAATTTATTTCGACCATATCTTCCATCAAATTGACAGGAAAACCCTCGAAAACCCCTTCTTTTTCGCATTCTTTTTGTTGCATTTTCCCATAAAAAAAGAAGGTGGATCCAAAATACCGCTCCAACCTTCTTTTTATCTCTTATTTCCCCTTCAGATCCATGCGGAACAGAGGCACATAAACCAGTTTGGGACCTTTTCTGACACTTTCCATCAGAGCAATGCTTCTGACAGAAATTTTCATAGGTTCCAGTCTGACATTTTTCTGTACATCAATGAAATTACGATGGGGTTCTACTTCTCTGCCCAGTGTGATATGAGGGCTCAGACCCTTTCTTTCACGAGAAAAACCCTGCTGTTCCAGAGATTTTTCCAGTGTGCTGAATAATCTCTGCAGATGGGTGCTTCTTTCCAGACCTGCCCACATAATACCTTTGTTACCTCTGGGGAAGAAACCGATCTTATCCAGTGTCAATGTAAAAGGTCTGTTTCTGCGCGCTGTTTCATACATGGCATCCTGCAGATATTCGATATCATCCTCTGCGATTTCCCCCAGGAAATGCAAAGTCAGATGGAAGTTTTCCTTAGGTGTGAAATTACCTCTGCGGCAAAGTTTCTGGGTTTCCGCCTGCGCCTCCGCCAGATGGTCTTTCACTTCTTCTTCTAATTCAATGGCGATGAATGTTCTCACATTTTTCACCTCCTCATTCTATGATTAAGAAAAAGCTCCCGATGCTGCCATCAGGAGCTTTTGTTATTTTTCAGGTAATTATTTTACCAGAGCCAGTGCTTTTTCAACTACGTTTTCAACTGTGAAACCGAAGTCTTTGAACAGCAGGCCTGCAGGAGCAGATGCACCGAAACCATCCATGCAGATGATGTCGCCATCCATACCTACATATTTGTGCCAGCCGAAATCAGCAGCAGCTTCAACAGCCAGTCTAGCACGAACTGCTTTGGGCATTACGCTTTCTTTGTATTCAGCATCCTGTGCTTCGTACAGTTCCCAGCAAGGCATGGAGATTACTCTTGCTTTTACGCCTTTTGCAGCCAGTTCGTCGTATGCTTTGTAGATCAGTTCTACTTCAGAACCGGAAGCCATCAGCAGTACATCGGGTGTACCTTCACAGTCTTTCAGAACATAAGCACCTTTCAGCGCGCCTTTGCCTGTACCTTCCAGTGCGGGCAGGTTCTGTCTGGACAGTACCAGACCTGTAGGTGTTGTTTTGCTTGTCAGAGCTGTGTACCAGCCAGCAGCTGTTTCTCTTGTGTCGCAAGGACGGAATACATTGTAGTTAGGCAGAGAACGCAGCATTGCCATGTGTTCGATGGGCTGATGTGTAGGACCGTCTTCACCAACACCAATGGAGTCGTGTGTCAGGATGGAGATTACGGGCAGACCCATCAGGGATTCCATTCTCAGACCAGCTTTCATGTAGTCAGCAAATACATAGAAACCTGCGATGTAAGGTCTTACACCACCGTGTACAGCCATACCGTTTGCCATTGCTGTCATAGCAAATTCACGGATACCGAAGTGGATGTTGGAACCTGCAGGGTTTTCTTTGCTGTAGTATTCTCTGTCCTTCATCAGGGATTTGTTGGAAGGAGCCAGGTCAGCGGAACCGCCGAACAGGTTGGGAACTACTTTCGCTACTTTCTGCAGAACTTTTTCGGATGTTGCACGAGTTGCGATATCGCCTTCGTCTTTCCAGAAGTCTTCGTCAGCCAGCAGATCAACGGGCAGTTCATCGCTGTACCATACAGCGTATTCTTTTGCCAGTTCGGGATATTTTTCAGCATAAGCCTTGAACATTTCATTCCAGTCTGCTTCTGCTTTTGCACCTGCTGCGTTGATTTCAGCAACGTGTGCTTTTACTTCTTCAGGAACATAGAATGCTTCTTCATAAGGCCAGCCCAGATTTTCTTTTGCCAGTTTGATTTCTTCATCACCCAGAGGTTCACCGTGAGCGGATGCTTTGCCCTGTTTGTTGGGAGCGCCGTAACCGATCTGTGTTTCGATCTTGATGATGGAAGGTTTGTCAGATGCTTTTGCTTTTTCGATTGCTGCTTTGATGGCATCTACATCGTTGCCGTCAGCAACTTCCTGTGTATCCCAGCCGTAAGCTTCGAAACGTTTCAGAACATCTTCAGCGAATGCTGTTGCTGTGTCACCTTCGATTGTGATGTGGTTGGAATCGTACAGAACAACCAGTTTGTTCAGACCCATTGTGCCAGCCAGAGATGCTGCTT
>JAFZDV010000120.1 GCA_017560955.1 Anaerotignum sp. | reverse complement strand
TATAGTCGTTGCCGCAGCCCTGCATTTTTGTAAAACGCATAACGCCCACTCCCTTCTTTCTTCTTATGTAAGTAAGGCGGCATCGCCGCCTTGCGACTGTTATTGTGTGCTCATTCGCATTTCTTCCTGCCCTACAGCATGATACATAGTCAGACACCATACGCCCGCCAGACCGACCAGAGCAAAAATCACCCTTGCCACCCAGAACAGACTGCCATTAAATAATGTTGTTACCAGATCGAAATTCAGAAACCCAATCAGACCCCAGTTCAGTGCGCCAATGATGACCAGTGTCAATGCGATGATATTTGTCCATTTCATAATGGTTCCTCCTTTTATGTGAAATACAATTGTAGTATCTCTAAGGAGAAACATTTTTATACAAACGCCTTTTTCACCAGTGCACCAAAATCATTACCCTTCAGATTGCCCACAGCAGAATAACTGAGTTTCTCAAAATCCAGCACCATTCTGGCTGCTTCCAGCACATCTTCCGGTGTTACTGCTTCGATCTTTGCAATCACTTCTTCCGGCTCCTGTACACGTCCACGCAGCATCAGGGATGCACCGGCGGAGTTCATGCGGTTCAGTGTACTTTCTGTGCCAATGATGAAGTTGGAAATCATCTGTTCCTTTGTCACTTCGATGAGTTTTTCAGGAAAAGTTTCTTTCTTCACTTCTCTGATTTCTTCTGCGATCAGTTCATACACTTTTTCCGCCTGTCCAGGATTCATGCTGGCACAGATGACGAAAATGCCGCTGTCCGCAAAAGCTGTTGTATAACTGTAAATGGAATAAGTCAGACCATGTTCTTCTCTGATTTTCTGGAACAGTCGGGAACTCATACCGCCGCCGAACAGCGTATTGAAAATCGCCATGGCATATTTCATGGGATGCTCTCTTTCAAAAGCAGGGAATGCAATGCAGGTATGCACCTGTTCCACATCTTTTTCCTTTTCCACATGAGAAATATGATAGCCGCCTTTTGTATCATAAGGTGCATATGGTGTTTCTCTCTTCCATTGTCCCAGTTTTTCATTTAATTTGCAAACCATTTCTTCCATTTCAAAATTACCTGCCACAGAAAGGACAATATTTTCCTGATGGTAATTTTTTTCATAATAAGAACGGATAAAGTCTGCATCGAAAGTGCCGATGGTTTCTTCTGTACCAAGGATGGGCATCCCCAGAGAACTTTCTCTCCAGATGGCATCCTGCAGGGCATCGTGCACCAGTTCTTCGGGCGCATCGTCATACATATAGATTTCTTCTGTAATGACATTGCGCTCTTTCTGCACATCTTCTTCTGCAATCAGAGGATGCAGAAGCATATCGCTCATCACATCCAGCGCACGGTCGATATGTTTATCCAGCACGCGGGTATGATAACAGGTATATTCTTTTGTTGTATAGGCATTGATCTGACCGCCCAGAGCGTCCATTTCTTCTGCGATTTCCCTTGCGGTACGATTTTCTGTCCCCTTGAACATCATATGTTCAATATAGTGGGATACACCATTTTCATGGGGCAGTTCGTTTCTGGTGCCGTTTTTCACCCAGATACCGAAGGAAATACTGCGTACATAGGAAATAGATTCCAGCGCCACTTTCATGCCGTTATCCAGTGTTCTGATGGTGACCATAACATCTCTCCTAAATCAGAAATTTGCTGAAAGCCATTCGTAAGACTCCGTCTTACTCATATTTTGCTACGCAAATCATTTTCATACTCTATAAACAATAAATTTTGCAAGCAAATTTATTGCTTCTACAGCATAAAATGGCTTTCTCCGCGATTTGTATATAAACAAAGGCAGGTGCCTTCGCAGGCTCTCACCTGCAAACAGCCCCTGCCTGCTTTTTCAGAATTATGCTTCTGTGTTTTCTTCAGTTTCAACTGCGTCTTTGATAGACAGGTTCAGTCTGCCCTGTTTGTCGATTTCTGTCAGTTTAACTGTTACTTTATCGCCAACTGCCAGAACATCTTCTACTTTCGCAACGCGTTTGTTGGAAATTTTGGAAATGTGAACCAGACCTTCTTTGCCGGGTGCAATTTCAACGAATGCACCGAATGCCATCAGTCTTGTTACTGTACCGTGGTAGATTGTACCGGGAACGGGATCGGATACGATTGCTGTGATCATATCTTTTGCTCTCTGGATACCTGCGGGATCAACACCTTTGATATAGATTGTACCATCATCTTCTGTATCGATTTCACAGCCGGATTCTTCCACAATTTTCTTGATTACTTTACCTCTTGCACCGATAACTTCAGCGATCTTTTCAACATCGATCTGCATCTGAGCGATCTTAGGAGCATAAGGAGACAGTTCTTTTCTGGGTTCAGCAATTGCTTTCAGCATTACTTCATTCAGAATGTAATCTCTTGCTCTGCCTGTCTGTGCAAAAGCCTGTTCGATCATTTCGAATGTCAGACCTTTGATCTTCATATCCATCTGGATCGCTGTGATACCTTCGGAAGTACCAGCTACTTTGAAGTCCATGTCGCCGAAGAAGTCTTCTACGCCCTGGATGTCTGTGATTTCGATGAAGTCATCATCGCTGTCGCCTGTTACCAGACCAACGGAGATACCTGCAACGGGACGTTTGATGGGTACACCTGCAGCCATCAGGGACAGTGTGGAACCACAGATGGAAGCCTGAGATGTAGAACCGTTGGAAGACAGGATATCGGAAACCAGACGGATGGAGTAAGGGAATTCTTCTTCGCTGGGGATTACGGGCAGCAGAGCTCTTTCGCCCAGTGCGCCGTGACCGATTTCTCTTCTGCCGGGGCCTCTGGAAGTTTTTGCTTCACCTACAGAGTAGCCGGGGAAGTTGTAGTGGTGGATGTATCTCTTGCCTGTTTCTTTTTCATCTAGGCCATCCAGTCTCTGACCTTCAGAGATCGCACCCAGTGTTGTTACTGTCAGCGCCTGTGTCTGACCTCTGGAGAACAGAGCGGAACCATGTACGCGAGGCAGTACATCAACTTCTGCAGACAGTTTTCTGATTTCTTCGATGCCACGGCCGTCGGGACGTTTGTGGTCTCTCAGGATCATTCTTCTTACTGTCATTTTCTGGAATTTATAAATGATATCGCCGATCAGCTGGCCAATGTTTTCGCCTTCGCCAACCATTTCTGTCAGCTGTTCTGTCAGCGCTTCTGTTACTTCTTCTGTAACTGCTTTGATTTTCGCATCTCTGTCCTGTTTCAGTTCAGCGAAAACAGCGTCTTCCATTCTAGCATCTGTGATGAAGCCTGTTACCAGCTGGTAAGCATCTTCGGGGATCACATATTCTGTGTAAGGAGCTTTTTCCTTACCTTCTTTTGCTACGATTTCTTTGATCCATTTTGCAACTTCCAGGTTAGTGTCGAATGCCAGGTGGATCGCTTCCATCATCAGTGCATCGGGGATTTCGTCAGCACCAGCTTCGATCATCATAACTTTGTCTTCTTTGGAAGATACTGTCAGGTTCAGTTTTGTTGTTTCTCTCTGTTCAGCTGTGGGGTTAACTACCAGCTGACCATCACAGTAACCGATGTTTACGGAAGAAACGGGATCTGTGAAGGGGATATCAGAGATGTTCAGGGCCAGGGAAGCACCGATCATAGCCAGTACTTCAGGAGAGCAGTCCTGATCTACGGACATTACTGTTGCAACGATTGCAACGTCGTTTCTGTAATCTTTAGGGAACAGAGGACGCAGAGGTCTGTCGATACATCTTGCTGTCAGAACAGCTTTTTCAGAGGGTCTGCCTTCTCTTTTGATGAAACCGCCGGGGATTTTACCAACGGAATACAGTCTTTCTTCGTAGTCGATAGACATAGGGAAGAAATCGATACCATCTCTGGGTTTGTCGGATGCTGTTGCAGTTACCAGAACAGTTGTATCGCCGTAACGCATCAGAGCTGCGCCGTTTGCCTGTTCTGCTACTCTGCCGATTTCAGCTGTCAGTGTTCTGCCAGCCAGTTCCATGGAATAGCTTCTAAACATAATCATTCTCCTTTTCTTGATTTTGCTTGTCTGCACCATAGATCTTCAGCTTTATCCACAAGGCTTGTCCTTATGCACAAAGCTGGAAATCTATAGTGCGCCTACTAGTTACTTTTTCTTGATAGAAAGAAAGGGAGGATTTATTGGATCCTCCCTTTTGGTATCATCTGTGAATTACTTTCTCAGACCCAGTTCTGCTACGATTGCACGGTATCTTTCGATATCGATTTCTTTCAGGTAGTTCAGCAGGCCTCTTCTCTGACCAACCATTTTCAGCAGACCACGTCTGGAGTGGTGATCTTTTTTGTGCATTTTCAGGTGGTCTGTCAGCATTGTGATTCTTGCTGTCAGCAGAGCGATCTGTACTTCGGGAGAACCTGTGTCGTTAGGTGTTTTACCGAATTTAGCGATGATTTCCTGTTTGTTGATTGTGTTTGCCATTGTTTTTTCCTCCTAGAAAATTTTGTTTTCTTTTTCTGTATAAACGCCAAAGACTAAGTAATGGTCGAGGTGTCCGAAAACTGAGTCTTGGTTTTTACAACATTAGTATATTACCATACAGTCCCTGACTTTGCAAGGAAAATTCTTGATTTTTTCTGTATTTTTCCCCGAATTATCAAGCTTTTCTGTATTTGTCCTTCTCTCACGAAACGGTGTCTTTTTCTGATGTTCTTTCGATCTGAGATATCAGTACTGCCGCAAATACCACAGCAAAACCAATACCCATTCTGGCTGTTACCATCTCATGGTACAGCAGAACAGAAAAAAGTACGCCGAATACCGATTCCAGACTGAGGATGACCGTTGCCACTGTCGCATTGACATATTTCAGCCCAATGGTCTGCAAGCTCATGCAGAGAGCCGTGCAGAATAATGCCAGATACAGGATGCTGGCTGCCGCCTCTACGGAAACCGTTTCAGGCATACCTCCTGTAAAAGGTATGCTGATCCACCCCAGTACTGCCGCAGTCACGATCATCACCATTGTGTAAACGATAGGATCTCTGCCCGGAGAATATACTGCAATCGCAATGATATTCAACGCATAAACCACACTGCAGATCAGTGTGACCCCATCACCCAGCATCAATCCGCCTTCCCCGTTCAGAGAAATCAGCCCGATACCAAACAGACAGATGATCGCAGAAAGCAAATGGTTCTTCTTCGGTCTTTCCTTCTGAAAAAACCAGCTGAAAAACGGCACCATGACAACATATGCCGCTGTCAGGAATGCGCTTTTGCCCGGACTTGTTCCAAGTCCCATGGCAAGGGTCTGCAGCACCTGACCCATAGACATCGTAAGCCCTGCCAGAAAACCGCCCCAGAGGCAGCCTCTGTCAATGGTCTTCCATTTTTTTGCCGTAATGATCATCAACAGGATCCCGGCAATGGTGAATCGTCCCGCAACAATAAAAGCCGCCGGCAACTGTTCCACAGCATATTTCTGAAAAACAAAACTGCTTCCCCAGATCGCCGCTGTCAGAATCAGCATCAAAACTGCACCGATATTTTTCTTACCACTCATTTGGGTAACCTCTTTTGTTCAAATCATTCCTGTTCGCTTTTCCAGTGTTCGTATTCCTCGGAAGCAAAATATTCCCTTGCCTGTTCTGCATTGATACCGATCTGGCGCTGCAGTTCTTCCACACTGGGGAATTTTTCTTCACTGCGCAGGAATTTATAGAAGAATGTCTGCAGCTGTTCGCCGTAGATCATTTCGTTGAAATCCAGCAGGAAAGTTTCCACGATCTTCACTGTACCGTTCACAGTAGGATTTTTGCCAATGTTTGTCACACCATAGTAGTATTTACCCTTATACAGTGTTTTTGTGGCATAAACGCCGTTGGGAGGGAACAGTTTCAAAGGATGTGCTTCGATATTCACTGTAGGAAAACCGATAGTTCTGCCCAGTTTTTTGCCTTCTTTTACAGTGCCCATAATGAAATAAGGTACTGTCAGCATCTGGTTTGCATCTTCCAGATCCTTTTCGATCAGACATCTACGGATACGGGAAGAACTTACACGATCTTCCTCATACAGCACTTTAGGCACACCAATGACCATGATGCCTCTTTCGGCACCCAGTTCCTTCAGCATTTCGTAGTTACCTGCCGCACCTTTGCCGAAATGATAGTCTTCACCTACCACCAGCACCTGGCAGTTCAGCTTTTCAAAAATCAGTTTGATGGCAAAATCTTCAGGGCTCATTGCCGCAAATTCTGCATCAAAGGGATATTCGATATATGTGTCTACGCCCATCTGTTCCATCTGAAATTTCTTTTCATCAGGAGCCATGATCAGCGCAAAATCGTCTTTTTTCTTAAAAACAAGCATGGGATGAGGAGAGAATGTGAACACGACACTTTTCAGGCCCTGTTCCTCCGCAAACTGCTTTGTCAGATTGATCAGCGAACGATGGCCCAGATGCAGGCCGTCAAAGTTGCCCAGTGTTACCGCTGTAGGCTGGCTCTGTTCGATTCGCGTGTCAGTAATATGTTCCATTTCAAATTACTCCTTAATCAACATTTTATATGGCTTGATTAAAAAATTTTCGTTTTCTTTTTTGATTTCATACAACCCAACAAGGTTGTTTTCGTAGTCATAAGTTGCCACGATCTCACCTTCTGTCAGGACTGCAGGTTTTTCTGTCAGGAATCTTTCCTGAATTTTGCCGCCGTTATACAGGAATTTCTGAGATTTTTCAGAAACCTTCACCACAGGGAAGTCTTCCAGAGCCTCCTCCATAGTAAGCAGCACTGTTTCCACTTTTTCCTGTTCTGCCAAAGCCTGCAGTTCGTCCAGTTTGATGGCATTCTCCAGAGAAAATGCACCTGTTCTGGTACGCAGCAGTTCCGCCATATGACCGCCGCAGCCCAGTGCCTTACCGATATCGGAGCAGAGTGTTCTGATGTATGTGCCTTTGGAACAGTCTACATCAATCTCTACTCTGTCAGGGGGCAGGAACTGACGGATACGGATATCATAAACCTCGATGGTACGGGATTTACGTTCGATCTCCTTGCCTTCTCTGGCCAGTTCATACAGTTTTTTACCGTTGACTTTAACAGCGGAATACATGGGAGGTACCTGTTCCAGTTTACCGATAAAAGAAGCCACAACTTCACGAATTCTGTCTTCGTTAAAGTCCACCTCTTTTGTTTCCAGCACTTCACCGGAGGCATCCTCCGTTGTTGTTGTCATACCCAGTCTGAGCATGGCACGGTAACTCTTTCTGCCATCCATGATGACATCAGAAAGTTTTGTTGCCTTGCCCACACAGACAGGCAGAACACCTTCCGCATCAGGATCCAGTGTACCTGTGTGGCCTACTTTCTTCATGTGGATGGTGCGTCTTACGATGGCCACCACATCATGGGAAGTAAAGCCTTTTTCTTTATATATATTAAAAATGCCGTCCAAAAGGAAATCCTCCTTTATAACATTTTTTCTACTTCAGCAAGCACCATTGCCTTCGCTTCTGCAATGGGTGCAGTAATGGTGCAGCCTGCCGCTTTCACATGACCGCCGCCGCCGAATTTCTGTGCCAGCGCACATACATCGTAGCCGTCATTGCCGCGGAAACTGCCTTTTACATCTGTTTCTGTCTTTTCATAGAAAAAACAAGCCACTTTCGCCCCTAATACACCTTTCAGGTAATTGATGATGGCATCCAGTTCCTTATTGCTGCCGTTCAATGCCTCAATTTCAGCCGTTGTGATCGTGGAACAAACCACATCACCGCCGAAAAGGATCTCTGCATTATCCAGCGCTCTGCCCATGATTTTCAATTCAGAAAAACTGCGGGCGTCAAAAAATCTGTTGTAAATATCTGTGAAAGGAATGCCATAAGCCATCAGTTCCCCTGCGATTTTCATTGTTTCAGGAGAAGTGGAAGAATGACGGAAACCGCCTGTATCATAGATCAGACCAGCATACAGACCAGCCGCTTCTGCAGCAGTCATAGGCAGTCTGTCCTTCAGCAGGTTAAAAACGATTTCACTGGTAGAAGATGCATCCGCCGCCACATAGTTCAGTTCACCGAAATAAGTGTTGCTTTCGTGGTGGTCGATATTGATCTTCTTCGCTGCTTTTGCAAAAATTTCTGCCGCAGCACCAAGGCGACCTTCATCACCACTATCCAGTGCAATAAACAGTTCAGGTACTTCTGCTTCTTCCGCCTGACAAACCAGATGACCATTCGGGATCAGATGATATTTGTCCGCATATTTTTCCAGAATGACCTGTACTTTTTTCCCTGCCTTTTCCAGCGCGCCGCCCAGTGCCAGGCAGGCACCGATCGCGTCACCGTCAGGATTCAGGTGGCCTGCCAGCGCGATAGAATCGGCTGACAGGATCCATTCCATAATTTTCTCAAAAGAGTCATTTGCTTT
>JAFZDV010000003.1 GCA_017560955.1 Anaerotignum sp. | reverse complement strand
TCATGGAAACCTATGTTTTCAGCATTCTGCGGTCGATTTCAAAATTTTTCTGAAATTTTAAAAAAAGGTGTTGACAGGGAGTGTGTTTGGTGATATTATATCCAAGTACTCAACGCAAACGAGTTACGCCGATGTGGCTCAATTGGCAGAGCAGCTGACTTGTAATCAGCAGGTTATCGGTTCGAGTCCGATCATCGGCTTTTTTCTTATGTGGGTGGATTCCCGAGCGGCCAAAGGGGGCAGACTGTAAATCTGTTGCGATAGCTTCGAAGGTTCGAATCCTTCTCCGCCCACTCTTAATTTTATACTGCCGCGGAGTAGAGCAGTCCGGTAGCTCGTCGGGCTCATAACCCGGAGGTCGCAGGTTCAAATCCTGTCTCCGCAATTTCAAAAAAGGAATACCATATGGTGTTCCTTTTTTTGTTGAGTCGAAAAATGGAATGAATCTGCGACCTCCGAGGAGGAGCAGGTCAAATCCATGTACCGCCAAGAAGGGGCCATTGCGGCAGAGCCGCTAGCTAGGAGACAGAGTCTCCAATGGGACAGCGAAGCTGGCTTTGCGGAGCAAAGTACTGACAATGCACCCCGAAGATAACGGGGCGGCAGCATGTCTGCCGTTTGCGAAGCAAATGCTTTGACCATGTCTCCGCAATGTTTTGTCGAAAGAAAACTTTGAATTTCTGATAAAAAATATTTGACAAAGATATTGACTTGTAGTATAATAACTCCTGCAGTAGGCATTTTGTGGAGATGTACTCAAGAGGCTGAAGAGGTGCCCCTGCTAAGGGTATAGGTCGGGTGACCGGCGCGAGGGTTCAAATCCCTCCATCTCCGTGATAAAAAAGAGAACACCAAATGGTGTTCTCTTTTTTATTGCGAAGAGGGGAACCCGACTATCCGTCTAAAAGGAACTATCGAAAGATAGTTCTTTTTTTTATTTCTGATTTCTCTTTACGAAACTTCTTCTTTTTCTTATACTATTTACAAACACATCCCAAAGGAGGAGTAATTATGAATATCGATATCAAGGAAATTATTGAAAAAGTAGTGGACAAGGTGAAAGATGACCCCACACTGCTGGCAAAACTCAAAAAAGATCCCATTTCTGTAGTGGAAAAACTGGTTGGTGTAGATCTGCCTAACGATCAGCTGGAAAAAGTTGCAGATCTGGTTATGGCAAAAGTAACTGCAGACAAGGTTGGCGATGTACTGGAAGGTCTGGGCGGCCTGTTTGGTAAAAAATAAGATAAAAACGAGAGCATTCTTCGAAAGAAGGTGCTCTTTTTTATTTCCGCAAAGTTGATACTCCGTGAGATTTCATTTTTTGTATGATGGAGCCGAAGGAGGTGAGGAAATGTTTGTAGATGGGGAATTAATCATCCGTCTGGCGGCAGTTCTGGGGGCATTGGGTACACTCGGTGCTTTTTTCTACCGCAGTTTTTGCTGGGTGGAGCGGCAGAACCAGCAGGAGGCGGAGATCGAAAACATCAAAAAAGAACAATGCATCATTTGTTATGGACTGCTGGCAACATTGGACGGGCTGGAACAGTTAGGGGCAAACGGCAATGTCAGTGATGCCTATCAGCGGCTGGAAAAACATCTGAACCAGACAGCTCATGATTAGCGGTAGCAGTTTCGCAGATGCGAAACCACTAAAGGCATTATAAAAGGAAGGAGGAGATGAAATGTATAAAAATCTATGGAGTCTGCTGACGGTGAAAAGCATCGTGACTATCATCCTGACGATGGTTTTTTCGGTCTTATCTCTGTATGACCGTATCAGCGGCGAACAATTTCTGAATATTTTTTCTGTGGTGATCGCCTTTTATTTCGGCACACAATATCAGAAAAGTGAAATGGAACGGCAGAAAGGGGGAGAGGAATGACCAATAAGGAACTGGTGCTTTTTGCAAAAAGCAAACTGGGCACACCCTATGTCTATGGCATGAAGGGGGATGTGCTGACGGAGAAAAAATATGAACAGCTGAAAATCTTATTCGGGGAACTGGTATGGGACAGCGACAGGCAGAAGATCGGGCAGGTCTGTGTGGACTGCAGCGGCCTGATCAGCTGGGCGACTGGCATCCATCGTAATTCACAAGGCTATCATGACACAGCGGCGGCGATATTTCCTGTTTCCATGCTGACGGATGCGCCTCTGGGGGCGGCTCTCTGGTGTAAAGGGCACATTGGCATTTACTTGGGGGATGGGAAATATATTGCGGCGGATGGCAGCAAGGTTGGTGTTCGTATTGCCCCTGTGAAGGGAAGCCCTTTTACCCATTGGTTCCTGCTGAAGGATATCGACTATCAGGAGGGTGAAATGGTAACGAAGGAAAACATCATTTATAATGAAAAGGAATATATGGTGGAAATGATCCGAAAAGATGGCGTGACTTATCTGAAAACGAGAGATATCGCCGATGTTCTGGGACTTTCTGTTGGCAATCGGGGGAAAGTTCCTGTTCTGGCGGACAAAAAGGGTTCTGTTGTTTGACAGGGCTCTTTTTTATTTTCTTTTTATCCAAAATAGACTGAAAAAATTTTCTGTTTGCGCTGTAAGAAGGGAACAAAGGAAAGGAGGGGAAAAGCGAGGAAAGTTGTTAATTTTTTATTTTTGTATGGAAAAAAATAAATCAATCTGTCACAGAAGTGGGAAATGAACTATTTTTTAGTCTTTTTCTGATTTTTCGGGAAAAATTTATTTGGCAATTTATTCTGAAAAAAGCAAAACTGTCTGAAAAACTATACAAAAATACGGGAGATTGTAGAAAATTTCACAGTACCCCTTGCCTTTTTGAGGAAAGGTGGTATACTAAGAATGTACTCGGATGCGGATTTTCCCGTTTTCATTGTGCTAAAGGATATGCACTGAAATATTTTTCAGACGTAGCGTACATATCAGCAGTGAAAAAACGGAAAAGGCTCCCCTCCGAATCAAATTCTTAAATCACATTTTTTAAATTAAAAGGAGAAGTGAAAACAATGAGAATTTCCGACAGAGTTAAAGCAATGCAGAACTCCCCCATCAGAAAATTTAACGGCGTTGCTGACGCTGCTAAAGCTGAAGGCGTAAAAATCTACCACCTGAACATCGGTCAGCCCGATATCGAAACACCTTCCGTATTCTGGGAAGCAGTTAAAGGTTTCGACCAGAAAGTACTGGCTTACGCTGGTTCTTGGGGTCTGCCCGAACTGCAGGATGCTATCGTAGAATACTTCAAGAGATTTGACATGAACCTGGAAAGAAACGACGTACTGGTTACTTCCGGTGGTTCCGAAGCTCTGACACTGGTATTCCTGTCCTGCATCAACCCCGGCGACGAAATCATCGTTCCCGAACCTTACTACACAAACTACCTGACATTCATCCAGGCTGCTGACGGCGTTATCAAACCCATCACAACATACGCTGAAGAAGGTTACAAATACGCTATCAAAGAAAGACTGGAAGCTGCAGTAACAGACAAAACAAAAATGATCTCCATCGTTAACCCTGGTAACCCCACAGGTTGCATCCTGTCCAGAGAAGACATGAGAGTAATCGCTGACTTCGCTAAAGAACACGATCTGTGGATCCTGGCTGACGAAGTTTACAGAGAATTCGCTTACGACGGCAGAGAAATGACATCCTTCGGTCAGCTGGCTGACGTTGAAGACAGAGTAATCATCATCGACTCCGTTTCCAAGAGATTCTCCGCTTGCGGCGCTCGTATCGGTTGCATGGTTTGCAAAAACAAAGAATTCATGGCAGAAGTATTCAAAATCGCTATGGGCCGTCTGTGTGTTCCCACACTGGACATGGTTGGTGCAGAAGCTATGTACAAACTGCCTGCTGACTTCTTCAACGATGTAAAAGCTGAATACGAAAACAGAAGAAACGTTTCCTACGAAGCTCTGAAAGCTATCCCCGGCGTTGTTTGCGAATGCCCCGGTGGTGCATTCTACATCACAGCTAAAATGCCCGTAGAATCCACAGAAGATCTGCTGGTATTCATGCTGACAAAATTCAGAGACAACAACGAAACAACAATGTTCGCTCCCGCTGAAGGTTTCTACGCTACAGAAGGCCTGGGCAAAAACGAACTGCGTATCGCATACTGCCTGAACGCTGACGACATGAAGAGAGCTATCGAAATCCTGGCTAAAGGTATCGAAGCTTACAAAGCACAGGGCGGTAAATAATTCAATTTTACATAAATTGAGTTAAGCATTGACTTTAAGCTCACAAAAAGGGCACTCCGTAAGGAGTGCCTTTTTCTTTTGGCGCGAGACGCGCCTAACTTAAAATCAGGATTTTAAGTTGAATGACAGAAGTCAAACAGATGTGAGCCTGCTTTGCAGGCGACACCCTGTTTTCCTCGGACGAGCAAAGCCCGTCCTGCGGATTCCACTCAGAAAACCCTTTGTTTTCCGAACCTTTCTGCGGTATTGGTGAATGATAGTGGGTTTCTTTTTTTATGCCTTTGTGGTAATATGATAAATGTAGAAATTTATCGAATTACCCCAATGGAAGGAGAATATAACCATGGAAGAAAATAAAGAACTGACATTAGTAGAAAAAGTAGAAGCGGAAGCAAAAGATTGTTTCAGAAACGGTCTGAACTGTTCCGAATGCGTCATGACAGCATTCCTGAACAACTTTGAAACAGGCATGCCCAAAGAAGTTGTAAAACTGGCAACAGGTTTTGGCGGCGGTATGGGTCACACAAAAAATACATGCGGTGCCATCACAGGTGCAGTTATGGCACTGAGTGCAATGGTAGGCAGAGAAAACCCCATGGCAAAAGAAACAATGGCAGAACGCGTACAGGAACTGCAGCAGGGTATTTATCCCGTTGTTGGTGCAATGGTGCGTGAAATGGAAGAAAAATACGGCACACTGATCTGTTCCGAACTGTCTAATCCCCATGGTGAATGGGAAGGTAAAGCAAGAAAGAAAAACTGCATGGCTATGATCACAGAATGTGCAGGCATGGCAGCAAAACACGCAGAAGAATATCTGAAAAACAAATGATGGCTTGGTGATGTTATGAAAAGATTGATTATCGGGCTTGTGGCAGTGCTGATGCTCTGCACAACAGCCTATGCTCACCCCCCGATCACAGTTTTTGTAGATCGGGTGCAGGTGAATTTCGATCAGCAGCCTGTGATTCAGAATGACCGTACGCTGGTACCTATGCGCCGTATTTTTGAGGCGCTGGATGCGGAAGTTTACTGGGATGAACCCACACAGAGTGTCACTGCAGTCAGCGGCAAGGATGTTATCCTTTTTCAGATTGGTAAAACAGCTCTGTTTAAAAATGGACAGCTGACTTATACCATGCCCGTTCCTGCTCAGATCATCAATGACCGTACACTGGTGCCTCTGCGTGCCGTTGCGGAAAGTTTTGGCTGTGATGTGGCTTGGGATGGTATCGATTATGTGGTGGATATCACTTCTGCAGGGAAAACCCCTGTGGTAAAACCCGACACACCTCCTGCTTATGAAGAACAGGGTACCCCTGTCAGCGGCGGCTATGCCTCCAAGGCGACAGCTCCCGACGGTACAGTGGTGCTGAATATCGAACTGAGATGTGATGAAGTGACAACAGGCAGCGGCAAAGCAGCCATCAATGGTGCTATGGCCAATGAAACCTATGGTCAGGGTCAGGCTTTCCTGCAGGCATATCAGCAGAAAGCACTGGCGGATTATAAAACCAACCCCGATTCTTTCCAGCCTTATTACTACATGGGCAGTTATACACTGATGAGAGAACAGGGGAATTATGCATCTTTCCTGGCGGCAGTTTCCTTCCATGATGGGGAGGAAGAGGCAGTGCAGTATTTCTCTCATACCTATGATATGAAGACTGGCAAGGAAGTAGATCTGGATGATCTGGTAACTGATTCCCGTGAGGATCTGGAATACCTGTGGCTGGCATCCTTTATGGCTCTGATCGATGCGGAACCTGATGAGTTCTACAGTAATGCTGAAAAGAAACTGGAAAAAAATCTGGATAAAGTGGATTTCTATCTGACAGAGGACGGTATTGTCTTTTATCTGTCTCCCGGCATCATTGCCCCTCCTGAAACAGGCGCAGTGTCCTTTGAAATTGCATATATGTTTTAAGTAAAAATGCCTCCTTTTGGGAAAGATAACCCGAAAGGAGGTTTTTTTCATGTGTACAGCGGTGACTTTTCAGAATCGATATTTTGGCAGAAATCTGGATTATGATCATTCCTTTGGGGAGGAAGTGGTGCTGACCTCACAGGATCATCTTTTTGTTTTCCGGAAGGGAAAGTGATGCGGAAACATCATGCGATCCTTGGGACGGCTCTGGTGCAGGAGGGCTATCCCCTTTATTTTGATGCTATGAATGAAAAAGGACTGGCCATGGCGGGGCTGCTGTTTGAAGGGAATGCCGTTT
>JAFZDV010000119.1 GCA_017560955.1 Anaerotignum sp. | reverse complement strand
GTGAATGGTGTAGCTGTAGAGGGTGGCGTTGCAGAAGCAGGTATCGTTCCTCTGAAAGTTGGCGAAAAAGCGGTATTTGAAGTTCCTGTAGATACACAGTATAGTGTAACAGAAGTACCTGGCGATGGTTACTTTGCAACATATAAAGTAGACGACGGCAAAGTAGTTGAAGGCGTTGCAAAAGGCGAAGTTGAAACTGGCGATGGCGCAAACGTTCTGATCACTAACCAGAAAGACGACTTCGGCGTAACACTGAATCTGGAAAAAACAGCTTATGGCCTGAAAGCAAATAAACGCTATAACTTCTTCTTTAAAGCAGCAGCTAATGGTTTTGAAATTAAACCCGTAGCGATCACACTGAAAGACGCTAAAGAAGATACTGATGAACTGGTAACTGGTAATGGCGCATTTGAACTGAACTTCAATGGCGTAAAACCTGGTAGATACAAATTCGTAGTAAAAGAAGACTTTGCAACTGTACAGGAAAAATATCCTAATGCATTTGTAGAAAATACACAGGAATATATCGTAACAGTAGAAGTAGATCCCGATGCAGATTACAGAGCACAGATCCTGTCTGTAGTGAGAAGAGAAGCTGGCAAAGCAGATCAGGCAACGATCTTTGCAGGCGGTAAAACAGATGCTACTCTGGCATTCTTCAATACAACAGTTCCCAAAGATACTGTAACAGTAACAAAAGAATGGGCCAATGTGACAGACGCAACTCGTCCTGCATCTGTGACGATTGAACTGACTACAACACTGCACGGTGTGACAGAAACTAAGGAATATGTACTGAGTGACGGTAACGACGGTAACTGGTCTGTAACAGTACCAGTTGATGAAGGTACATCCTGGTCTGTAAAAGAAGTTGGCGTAGCTGGTCATAAAGCAGCTGATGAAGATGCAACAAAATGGACAGCAGAAGGTACAACAGCTTACTTCACAACAAAGATCGATAAGGGTGATGATGCAGCAACCATCACAAATACACGCGTAGTTCCTGGCGGCGGTGGTGGCGGCCATGATCCTAAAGATCCTCCCGTAAATCCTCCTAAAGAAGAACCTCCTACACCTAAAGATCCTACACCTGAAGATCCCGGTGACGTTCTTGGTGAAAACGAAGAACTGATGGATATCGGTGAAGATGGTACTCCTCTGGGTGACAAAGAACTGGAAGATCCTCTGGTAGCAGGTGAAGAGGAAGAAGTTTCTCTGATCGCAGCAACAGGCGATAACAAGATCATCGTTGTAGCAGCAGCAGGTATGGTTGCAGCGGTTGCTGGTATCCTTGCACTGAGAAAGAAAAAAGAAGACTGATTCGGTTTTCTTGAAAACAGAAAAATAAAGCAATAAAACAAAAGCCTCGGCTCGAAAGAGCCGGGGCTTTTTTGCTGCGGAAAAATAAAGGTATTCTTATGAAAATATTTGCGCTTTATGGTAATGACTGTATAAAAGTGATATAATTACATTATTATAGCCATTTTATGCCCATTTTCGGCAAAACAGGCAAAAAAGAAGGTTTGAACAGTATGAAAAACGATAAACTGACTGTTTTAGGCTGTCGTGGTTCCATGCCCGTCAGCAACAGGCAATATCTGAAATATGGTGGTGCAACATCCTCCTTCCTGCTGCAGGCAGGGGGTGTGAATCTCCTTTTTGATGCAGGTACGGGTATTTTGAAAAGTACGGACCTTCTGGCAGAAGAAAAGGAAGCCCACTTACTGCTAGGCCATGTCCACATGGACCATATTATGGGTCTTGCTTTCTGGCGCCCTCTGTTCCATAAGGAAAAAGAGGTACATATCTACAGTGAAAAACGAAACGGCATGACTACAAAGGAACAGATCTCACGTTTTCTGCAGGCACCTTTCTGGCCTGTGGGGACGGAACTGTTTCCTGCAGCAGTCTGGCATGATATCACTGCCGGAGAAACTTTTTTTATTGGTGGTGTGACCATAAAAACCATGCGTGCCAATCACCCCAATGTAGGTACGGTGTTCCGTGTGGAGTGGGAAAATAAGGCAGTGGTCTATGCGCTGGATTTTGAACATTCCCCTGAGGCGACGACGGAATTGGCAGCTTTCGCCAAAGATGCAGATGTCCTGATTTACGACAGCACCTATGCTCCCGATGTGTATCCTCAGAGAAAAGGCTGGGGTCATTCTACATGGGTGGAAGGGCTGAAAATAAAGGAAATGTCAGGGGTGAAGACACTTCTTCTGGCCCACCATGAGATCGATGCTAACGATGAACTGCTGGATTCTCTCCAGACAAAACTGAGAGAACTGGACAAAAATATACTCCTTGCGAAAGAAAATATGGAGATCATAGTATGAACGAGATCAAAACAGATAAACTGCTGGAGATCGGCATTGCCCTTTCCAGAGAAAAAGATGATGACAGGCTGCTGGGACTGATCCTGCATGAGGCCATGGAAATGACATCCTGCGATGGCGGCACCTTGTATATCTATGATGGGGAAAGCCTTCGCTTTCACATCATGATCACAAAATCTATGAATTACTATACAGGTGGCAAGAATGATCCTGTGGATCTGCCCCCTGTGCCAATGCGCCGCAGCCATGTATGTGCCTGCTCAGCTATGGAAAAGAAACTGATCAATATCCCAGATGTATATGCACATACGGAAGAATATGACTTCTCTGGCCCGAAAAATTACGATGCTATGACAGGCTACCGCACCCAGTCCATGTTGGTAGTGCCTATGGAAGATGAACATGGGGATGTCATTGGTGTGCTGCAGCTGATCAATGCGAAGGATGGCGAAAATCAGACCATTCCTTTTGAACAGGGCTATGAAAAAGTGATTTCCTCTCTGGCATCCCAGGCGGCCATCTGCCTGACCAATATGAAACATTCCAGAGAGATCATGGAACTGCTGGATTCCTTTGTGCGTGTCATGTCTACTGCCATCGACGCCCGTACACCTTATAACGCCAACCATACAAAAAATATGGTCAGATACGGAGGAAAATTCCTGCAGTATCTGCGCGATCTGAACCACGAATGGCAGCTGGATGAGCAGCAGGAAAAAGAATTCCTGATGAGCGTATGGCTTCATGATATCGGTAAACTGGTCATCCCCTTAGGGGTTATGGATAAGGAAACCAGACTGGGTAACCGCCTCAGTGAAGTGGAACATCGTTTTGAAAAAATGACCCTGCTGGCGGAACTTTCTCATGCAAAGGGAGAAATCACAGTAGAGGAATTGCAGACAAAGCTGACTCTCCTGCAGGAAGGCAGGGAAGCCATCCTCGGGGCGAACAGAGCAGGTTTCCTGCCTGATGAAACCATGAAACAGGTGCAGGAGATTGCCCTGCGTACATACATCGATACGGATGGTACGAAAAAAACATGGCTCACGGAAGAAGAACTGACCTGTATGATGATCCGCAAGGGAACCCTCAGTGATGAGGAAAGAAAGATCATGCAGAGCCATGTGGAAATGACGGAAAAATTCCTGAACGAGGTGCATTTCCCCAAACAATTCAGCAATGTAACAAGATGGGCATCCTCCCATCATGAACTGCTGAATGGTAAGGGGTATCCCAGACAACTCGGTCAGGACGATATAGAAAAAGAAGTAAGACTGCTGTCTATTCTGGATATATTCGATGCCCTTACGGCAAGGGACAGACCATATAAACCACCTATGCCCGTGGAAAAAGCGCTGGTGGTGCTGGCGGATATGGTGAAATTCGGAGAACTGGACGGAGATATTTTAACACTCTTTGCGAACAGCAAAGCATGGGAAGAATAAAGGGGGTAAACGGAATATGCGAATGAAAAAATTCCTGACTTTCCTGCTGACTCTGGCCATGGTGGTAAGTATGCTGCCTGCAACGGCGTTTGCGGCAAACAATACGGCGACTACCATGCGACTGGCGAAAACGCAGGGAACGGTTGCAGTGACCAATGCTACTGGCAAAAAAGTAACTCAGACAGCAAATATGAAGCTGTATAACGGCTACAAAATGAAAACTGGGGCAAAAAGCTACGCATGGATCTCTCTGGATGATACCAAAGTGGTGAAGCTGGATGCCAATTCTTCTGTGGAAGTGCAGAAAAGCGGGAAAAGCCTGACACTGTATCTTTCCAGTGGTAACATTTTCTTTAATGTAAAAGAAAAATTGTCTGGTGGCGAGTCTTTCTATATCAAGACTTCTACAATGACAACGGGTGTTCGAGGCACAAGCGGCTGTGTTCGTGTCATCGGTCCAAGAGTAACGGAGCTTCACCTGTTGACAGGGGAATTGGAAGTATATGTAGAACATCCCGGTCTGGGTATCTGCGATTACAAAGTGCTGAAAGCCGGACAGAAGGCAAGAAGTATGATCGCGGAATATTCCATGGCGGAAGTTGGCAGACAGGCGGCGATCGTCATCGAAAAATTGGGTGCAAATGAAGTATGCGGTATCTGTTCTGAAGAGATTTCCAGAAGTATGGCTCTGCAGAATCGTATGATTCTGGAAGGTGGCTTCACGGTGGAAGAAGTGGAAAGCATCGTTGCAAATCATGATGAAAGACTGGCACACGATGAAGCAGTGGCAGATGCAAAAGAAGCAGTTATCGATCAGAAAGTGGAAAAACAGATCTTCCCCGAAGATGTAGACCCTTTGTTTGAGGGCGAAAAAGAAGAAAGTAAATCCAGCGGCGGCGCCGGTGGTTCTTCCTCCGGCAGCGGTTCTGTAACACCGCCTACTGATGATGAAGAGGATAGCGGCGAACTGGAAGAAGCAGACCTGACACGCACGGTTGATACAGAAGATGAGTTGATAGAAGCTCTGGATGAATACAATGCGCTGGCAGGTACCATGAGAATCACCCTGACAGATGATATCACCATGGATGCCAATGCCCTGAATGGACTGATGATGGAACGCAACGGTGGTAAAGCGGCGCTGACTATCGATACGGCAGGTAATATACTGACATTGGCGGCGCCCATTGAAAACTATGGTAAACTGACGATTACAGATACTGTTGGTGGCGGCAGTATTGCCGTTGCAGGCGATGCGGCGATCATCAATGCGGGTACATTGACACTGAAAAATGTGGCAGTATCCAGTATTTATTCTGATGAATCCGTATATGACCCCATTGGGATCATAAACGAATCCGGTGCAACACTTAACATGACCGGCGGTAGCATCAATTCTGAACATATTGGTCTGCAGAATTCTGGTACTGCAACTATCAGCGATACGACTATCACAGTTGCCGATGGTGCGAATGATGTGATCGGCATTGTAAACAGCGGTGATCTGACGATAGGGGATGGTGTTGTGATCAACGCCAACGGCATTGGTATTATTAATTCTAGAAATTATGGTGGTTACAGTTTACGCGCATCCCGTGCTTCTGTAGCAGGCGGTGTTGTGAATATGAATAAAGGCAGCAGTATCATAGTCAATGGAGAAGACGAAATCGGTATTCGAAATGACGCTGATGAATGCCAGATTCTGATCAGTGGCGGCACCATCGATGTACAAAATGGTTATGGTATCGATGCTTATTATGGCTCTGTGAATATGACCGGTGGTATTATCAATGTAGGTGAATATTCCTGTGGTATCACTGCCGGCAGTGAAACTGGTCAAGCTTCTTTGGAAGAAGGCGAACCTACCATCATTCTGGATGGAACGGCCGCGATCAATGTGAATGGTAAAAAGGCAGAAGGTATCTACCTGACAAATGCTAAAGCAGCTGAGATCCGAGGCGGTACAATCACTGTTTCCGCTACAGGTGCAGTTGGT
>JAFZDV010000118.1 GCA_017560955.1 Anaerotignum sp. | reverse complement strand
CTGGGTCAGGCAGCATACACATTCATCGATAAACTGGCAGATGCAGGCCAGACACTGTGGCAGGTTCTGCCTCTGGTACCCACCGATGACGGAGGCTCCCCTTATTCCAGCTGTTCCGCCTTTGCAGGCAACATCCTCCTCATCAGCCCCGAGAAACTGATGGAAGAAGGTCTGCTGAATGCGGCAGATCTGGTGGAGGCCACAGTAACACCCTCCGAACGTGTGGATTACAGAAAGGCAAGAGAAGCAAAACTGCCTCTTTTCGAAAAGGCATATCAGGCTTTCAAAGCCGCGGAAAAACCTGCTGATTTCGAAGTTTTCTGCGAAAAAAATGCTTTCTGGCTGGAGGATTATACGCTCTATCTTGCCCTGAAAGAACATTTCCGTGCAGAACGCATGAGCGAAGAAAACACAGAAAACTTCGGTGCCTTTGTTTCCGAATGCGAAGGCGTGGAACTGACAGAAAAACAGCTGCAGGACTACTACATGGGTGCCAACTGGGTATCCTTCCCCAAAACCATCAAAAAACGCAACCCCATGGTACTGAAAAAATGGAAAAAACTCCTTGCAGAATCCATCGAAAAGGAAACTTTCCTGCAGTATATCTTTGCAAAACAGTGGCAGGCAGTAAAAGAATATGCCAATGAAAAAGGCATCTCCATCATCGGCGATGCACCTATTTTCGTAGCCTATGACAGTGCCGATGTATGGGCAAATCAGAAACTGTTCCGTCTGGATTCCAAAGGTTTCCCCACTTGTGTCACAGGTGTGCCCCCCGATTATTTCAGCGAAACAGGCCAGCTGTGGGGCAACCCTCACTACGACTGGAAACAGCATGAAAAAACAGACTTTGCATGGTGGATTTCCCGTGTGGAAAAAACCCTGCAGAATGTAGATATCCTCCGCATCGACCATTTCCGCGGCTTTGAAGCCTGCTGGGAAGTGGAATTCGGCGCAGAAGATGCCAGAGGCGGCAAATGGGTGAAAGCCCCCGGCGAAAAATTCTTCGCTCTGCTGAAAGAAAAAATGGGCAATGACCTGCCCCTCATCGCAGAAGATCTGGGCATCATCACAGAGGAAGTGGCAGCACTGCGCGAATCTGCAGGCCTGCCCGGCATGCGTATCCTGCAGTTTGCCTTTGGCGGCGACCTGAACAATGCTTACCTGCCCCATTCCTACGACAGAAACACTGTGGTTTACACAGGTACTCACGATAATGACACCACAAGAGGCTGGTATGACAATGCCCCCGAAAAAGAAAAAGACCACTACCGCCGCTACCTGAATGTGGACGGCTCCAATGTGGCATGGGACTTCATCCGTCTGGCTCTGTCCTCCTCTGCAGATATGGCCATCATCCCTCTGCAGGATGTGCTGGCACTGGGCACAGAGCACCGCATGAATATCCCCGGTACAACAGAAGGCAACTGGGGCTTCTCCTTCCGCTTCGATCAGTGGTGGGATGGTTTCACAGACGGCCTGAAATATACATCTGCGCTGTTTGGCAGAAATCAGAAGCCTGTTTCTGAAAAAGAACCCGAAACAGAAGAAAACGAAGAAAAAACAGAAGAAACTGCTACAGAATCCGCAGAGTAAGTTGATTTCCCTGCCTTTTTCTGTTACAGTTAAGGGTAGTATTTTTGTAAGATAACCTTATTTTAAGGAGGAAATAGATTATGTGCGGCTTTTGCGGCTTTACAGGGCAGATCGCTACGCCCGAAGAAATTCTGGAAAAAATGAAAAATAAGATCATCCACCGTGGTCCCGACAGCGGCGGCTCCCATATCGATAACGGTATCGCCATGGGTTTCCGCAGACTGAGTTTTCTGGATCTGGAGGGCGGTCATCAGCCTATCTATAACGAAACAAAAGATATGGTCATTACATTCAATGGCGAAATCTACAACCATCAGGAAATCAGAGAAGAACTGATCGCAAAAGGCCATGTGATGGGCAGCGGTGCTGACACTGAAGTTCTCATCCACGGCTACGAAGAATGGGGCGAAGAAATCCTGCAGAAACTGCGTGGTATGTTTGCCTTCGTTATCTGGGACAAAAAGAATGAAACTCTTTTCGGTGCCCGTGACTTCTTCGGTATCAAACCCTTCTACTACACACTGGTAGACGGCGCATTCGTTTACGGTTCCGAAATCAAATCCATTCTGGAACACCCCGGTGTGAAAAAAGAAGTAAACCCCGTTGCTCTGGAAAACTATCTGACATTCCAGTACAGCGTTCTGGAAGAAACATTCTTCAAAGGCATTTTCAAACTGATGCCTGCTCATTGCTTTACATTCAAAAACGGCAAACTGGACATCAAACGCTACTGGGAACCCGTTTTCGAACCCGATAACAGCAAAAATCTGGACCAGTGGGTGGATGAGATCGATGCAGCAATGCAGGATTCCATTCAGGCCCACAAGATCGCCGATGTTGAAGTTGGTTCCTTCCTCTCCAGCGGCGTTGACAGTTCCTACGTTGCAGCATGCTTCAACGGTGACAAAACATTCACTGTTGGTTTCGATTATCAGAACTATAATGAAATCGACTATGCAAAGGCACTGTCTGAAAAAATCAAAATCGATAACTACAGCCACCTGATCTCCGAAAAAGAGTACTGGGATTCCATCGGCAATGTACAGTATCACATGGACGAGCCTCTGGCTGACCCTTCTGCGATTGCCCTGTACTTCGTTGCAAGAACAGCGGCACAGCATGTAAAAACATCCATGTCCGGTGAAGGTGCAGACGAATTCTTCGGCGGCTACAACATCTATCGTGAACCCCACGACCTGCTGCCTATCACAAGCCTGCCCCGCCCCATCAGAAAAGGTCTGGGTGCCATGGCACAGAAACTGCCTAAAATGAAAGGTAAAAACTACCTCATCCGCGGCAGTAAAGACCTGCAGGAAAGATTCATCGGTAACGCGTTCATGCTGAATGAAAAGGAAAGAGAACGCATCCTGAAAAACCCCACAGGTAAATTCCATCATACCCAGCTGACAAAACCTTTCTATGATAAAGTAAAACATCTGGATGATGTCACAAAAATGCAGTACATCGATATCCACTTCTGGCTCATCGGCGATATCCTGCTGAAAGCGGATAAAATGTCCATGGCTCACTCTCTGGAAGTACGTGTACCCTTCCTGGACAGAGTGGTATTTGACGTAGCAAGAAAAGTACCTACAGAATATAAGGTAACAAAAGAAAACACAAAATATGCGATGCGTCAGGCGGCGCACCGCTACCTGCCCGATATGGTTGCAGAAAAGAAAAAACTGGGCTTCCCCGTACCTATCCGTGTATGGCTGAGAGAAGATAAATATTACAACATCGTTAAAGAAGCCTTCCATAGCCCTGCGGCACAGGAATATTTCAAGACGGAAGAAATCATGAAATATCTGGATGACCATAAAGCAGG
>JAFZDV010000117.1 GCA_017560955.1 Anaerotignum sp. | reverse complement strand
GTGGATGCACACCAAAGATATCCCCGGTTCCCATGTCATCATTCGCACTAACGGACAAAGTGAACTGCCTGTTGCCACCATGGAAGAAGCGGCAAATCTGGCTGCTTACTACAGTAAAGCAAAAAACAGCAGTATGGTTCCCGTAGACTATACCCAGCGCAAAAATGTAAAGAAACCCAATGGTGCAAAACCCGGTATGGTCATTTATCTGACAAACAAAACCATCTACATTCACCCCGACGAAAATCGTGTGAATCAGATGCGTACGGAATAAAAAAAAGGACTGATATTATGCCAAAAACATTACGCTATGCCATCAAGCATAGTTTCCCCATCTTCATCAGTTTCGTGCCTGTAGCCCTTGCCTATGGCGTTCTGATGGAAAGTGCAGGTTACAACTTCGTCTGGACAGGTGCCTGCAGTTTCTTCGTTCTGGCCGGTTCCCTGCAGTACCTGATGGTGTCCTTCTTTGCAGGAGGTGTTTCTCTGGCAACGGTAGCCGTTATGGCACTGATGGTAAACAGCCGCCATATCTTCTATGGTCTGTCCTTCATCGAAAAATTTCGTTCTTTCGGTCTCTGGAAGTATTTCCTCATCTTCTCCCTGACAGATGAAAACTATTCCCTGCATTGTTCCCATAACTTCCCCGATGATATCAACGAAAAATGGGCTTATGTGGTAACTGCAACTTTACCCTGGCTCTACTGGGTAGTACTGAGTATCGCAGGTGCCCTGATCGGCACCCTGATCCCCTTCGATACTACAGGCATCGACTTTGCCCTGACTGCTCTGTTCATCGTTATCCTGATCGAACAGATGAAAGGCGCAGACAACCGTCTTCCTGCTCTGTTGGCTTTCATTTCCAGCATCACATGTCTGTTCTTCTTCGGGCCTTCTAACTTTATCCTGCCCTCTCTGCTGATCACAGTAGCCCTGCTGACCATCCTGAGAGCACGCATTGAACCCGAAAAACCAGAAAAGGAGGGTAACTGATATGGCTATTTCCGCAACAGAATCCATTATGATCATCGCAGTATGTACTGCATGTACATTTTTAGAACGTGCCCTGCCCTTCATCATTTTCCGCGGCAGGGAAGTTCCTGATATCGTTCGTTATCTGGGCAGAGTACTGCCCATGGCAATCATGGCAACACTGGTTATCTATTGTATCAAAGGCATCTCCTTTGCTTCTATGGGCGGCTGGGTGCCCATGGTCATTGCCTCTGCGGCTACCGTTGTTCTCCATCTTTGGAAAGGCAACACCATGCTGTCCATCTTCGGCGGCACCATCTGCTATATGGTACTCATTCAGATGGTATTCGTATAAAAAATCAACCCCTCTGAGATCCACTCTCAAAGGGGTTTTCTTTTGCTTATTTTCAGATTTCCATTTCTTCTACAGAAACAGTACCTGTCATCACTTCATCCAGCACAGGCAGATCATAATGTTCTCTTACCTGATTTTCGATTTCCTGACATACATCGGGGTTATCTCTCAGGAACTGTTTCGCATTTTCACGACCCTGACCGATACGTGTTTCATTATATGCATACCATGCACCGCTCTTATTTACGATATCCACATCTGCCGCCAGATCCAGAATATCGCCTTCTCTGGAAATACCTTTACCATAGATGATATCGAATTCTGCTGTTTTGAAGGGAGGTGCAACTTTGTTTTTCGCAATTTTCACTTTTACGCGGTTGCCAACGATTTCTGTACCCTGTTTCAGCACATCTGCTTTTCTGATTTCCATACGGATAGAGGAATAGAATTTCAGCGCGCGGCCACCTGTTGTTGTTTCGGGGTTACCAAATGTCACACCGATTTTTTCACGCAGCTGGTTGATGAATACTACTGTACAGTTGGATTTATTTGTGATACCTGTCAGTTTTCTCAGAGCCTGGCTCATCAGTCTTGCCTGCAGGCCCATGTGGGAATCGCCCATTTCGCCTTCGATTTCCGCACGGGGTACCAGTGCCGCTACGGAGTCAACAATAACGATATCAATGGCACCGCTGCGCACCATTGTTTCTGCGATTTCCAGTGCCTGTTCGCCGTCATCGGGCTGAGAGATATACAGGTTGTCAATATCAACACCCAGTGCTTTTGCATATGTAGGGTCCATGGCATGTTCCGCGTCCACGTAACCTGCGATGCCGCCGCGTTTCTGTACTTCTGCTACCATATGCAGAGCTACTGTTGTTTTACCAGAGGATTCAGGGCCATATACTTCTACGATTCTGCCCTTTGGCACACCGCCAACGCCCAGTGCCAGGTCCAGGCTCAGAGAACCGGAAGGAACTACTTCCACCTGCATCTGTGCGTTGTTGTCGCCCAGTTTCATTACTGCGCCTTTACCAAACTGTTTTTCGATCTGGCTCAGAGCCGCATCCAAGGCCTTCTGCTTATCTTCAAATCTTGCATCTTCTTTTGCATTTTTTGCTGCCATTCTATATCCACCTTTCTGAAATCTATCTATATCCGAAATTATAACGAATGTTTGTTCTTATTATGTTCTCATTTTATTCGATTTTGTTCGCCTTGTCAACAGTCTTTTTTGGCAGGTGTTTCCGCCAGCATCATTGCTGCAAAAATGACGATACAACCGATATATCCTCGTATATTCATGCGTTCTCCATAAAGCAGCGCAGAAAAGATCGCTGCAAAAATGGATTCTGATGTAATAATGATCGCCGCTTTATTGGGAGATGTGATCTGCTGGCCAATAGACTGCAAGACAAAATAAGAAGCTGTACAGAAACCGCCCAGAAAAGCAAAATTTCCAAGAACAGGCAAAGTCAGAGCAGGCATATCCCAACCGGTAAACGTAACGATGACCGCCATCACCACTAAAGTAGAAATATTTTCTGCAATAGCAATATGGACAGAATCACAGCCATCCGTCAAATTGCCCAGAAAAGCCATCTGTAAAGAAAACGCAACCGCTGCCAGCAAAGACAATGCAGCACCCAGGTCAACACGGAAATCACTGGTCAGAGAGAGACAACAGACACCGATAAGTGTCATCAGAGCCGCAATAAAATGATTTTTCGTCGGCTTCTGTTTGAATACACCCCAACAGATAAAAGGCACAATGACCGCAGGAATATTTACAAGAAACGCATTCACAGAGGGAGTGGTATACATAAGGCCTACTGTCATCAGCAGGAACATAGCCGCCAGCAAAACCCCCAGAATCGTACCTACCTTCCACTCTTTCCTTGTGATCTTTTTCAGTCGTTTATGATACACGATACACATAACAGCAGATGCCATCAGGAATCGTCCAAAAATCACCTGATAAGGGTCATAACCCCAGTCCAGCAGATATTTCAGGCTGATAAATCCGCCGCCGCCAATAAATGCCGCCAGCAGCAACATCCAGTCACCTTTATTCTTCATTGAGCATCGCCTTTCTCAGCCAATCCAGCGCAGTATATGCCGCTCTTTCACGGATAGCCTGTCTTTTCCCTGCAAAATTGCATTTTTTCACAAAAGTTCTGCCTTTATAATACAGACCCATATAAACCAGACCGACAGGTTTTTCCTCGCTGCCGCCTCCGGGACCTGCAATACCTGTTGTAGCAATACCGATATCCGCACCGCTTGTCTTTGCAATGCCTTCTGCCATTTCTCTTGCTGTTTCTTCGCTGACTGCGCCAAACTGTTCCAGTGTTTCTGCTTTTACGCCCAGACGACGCATTTTTGCTTCATTGGAATATGTCACACAGCCTTCCAGCAGCACTTCAGAAACACCGGGGTATTCGATCAATTTGGATGCCACCAGACCGCCTGTGCAGGATTCCGCCGTAGCGATAGTCAGTTTCTTTGCAATGAGCATTTCGGCCACTACTGTCTGCATATCTGTTTCGCCTTCCGCATAAACAGTATCGCCTAGTCGTTCTTTCAGTTTTGCCGCCACAGGGTCTATCATCGCATTGGCTTCCGCTTCATCCTTCGCTTTTGCAGTGATACGCAGGATGGCTTCCCCATCCTTCGCATAGGGCGCAATGGTAGGGTTTGTCTGGGCATCCATGATGTCCTTCACCTGTGCCGCCATAGCACTTTCGCCCACATTTGCCACACGCAGGATACGGGAAATAAAAGTATATTCCTGTTTTTCCGCCAGATAAGGTTTTACCTGATTCAGGAACATGGGAATGGTTTCCTTGGGTGGACCAGGCAGCATCACGATTGTCTTGCCGTCCTTTTCAATGATGATACCGGGGGCAGAGCCATTATCGTTATACAGCACGATACCGTTTGTCGCAGGTACCATTGCCTGTTTGATGTTGTTGTCTGTCATTTTTCTGCCGATACGGTCAAAGAATTTCTGGATTCTGCCCAGTGCTCTTTCGTCCAGCACCAGATCTACACCAAAATATTCCGCCGCTGTTTCCTTTGTCAGGTCATCTTCTGTAGGGCCAAGGCCGCCTGTTGTGATGATGAGGTCCGCTCTGGAAAATGCGTGGTAGATCGTATCTTTCAGACGCTGAGGGTTATCCCCAACCACAGTCTGATAATAAACTTCTATCCCCAGATTTGCCAGTTCCTGCGCCAGAAACTGTGCATTTGTATTCAAAATATCGCCTAACAGCAGTTCAGTCCCAACTGCCATGATTTCTGCTCTCATTTTGTTGCCTCCTTTGTTTTTTCACTGTTTCTATTGTATCCTGTTCTCCATCCTTTTCCAACTGTTTTTGCAATAAAAAAGAGAGGCTTTCCGCCTCTCTCATTATTTTTATTCATTATTTGACTTCTGCAGATTCACCAGCAGGATCGCACCGATGACCAGAAAAATACCGATCCATCCGCGAACCGTCAGCCGCTCCTGAAACAGCAGTACGCCCAGCAGGATAGCCTCTACAGGCTCAAATACACTGATGATGGCCGCCTTTGCAGAGCCCACATATTTAATGCCCACAGAAAGAGCAATCGTGCCCATCAGCGTAGTAAAGACAGCAATGGCAAAAATGCCGCCCCATGCAGGAAAAGGAATTCTCAGCATATCCGCCGTAAAGCCGCCCTGTACGCCAGTCCAGATGAGGAAGGAAAGGCAGGTAAATGTTACCACATAAGCCACGATGACAATACTGTTCACTTCTGCAACTGCTTTCTTT
>JAFZDV010000116.1 GCA_017560955.1 Anaerotignum sp. | reverse complement strand
TGATAACTGTCAGAGGATCTGCCTCAGGGTCATTCACATATTCGATTTTCGCCACATCGCCAACCAGACGCATAATTGCTTCGATAGCGTCTTTTTCTTTCTTGCCCTCTACATCAGGCATTTCTTCTTCTGTCAGACCCAGACTGATCTTAACGCCAATTTTTGTACCGGGTTTGATCATAGTACCTTCGCTGACAGACTGATAAATGATATAGCCTGTGTCGTAGAAGCTGCTGTAATCTTCGCCTTCTTCTACCAGAGTGATGCCCATTTCTTCTGCTGCTTTTACAGCATCTTCATAGGGCACACCTAAGAACAGAGGTGTTTCAATGCCGCCTTCTTCCGCAGAGAAACCGCCGAAGCCGCTGAAGCCACCGCCACCAAGGAACTTGATGCCCACTGCGGAAATGATACCGATGATGATCAGCGCTGTTACCACAGCCGCAATAATGACCTTACGTTCTGCTTTTCTATCCTGTTCATTGTCAAAGTCTGCTTCTGTTCTGGGGTTTCTGCGTACTTTTTCAGGACGTCTGCTTGTTTTCACCTTTTCAGATGCCATATATTCGCTTTCATATTCATCCTCTTTGGAGATCTGAGGCAGTTTCTTGCTGTATTTGTCAAAGCCTACCAGAGGTGTGAAACGATTATCTGTTTCTGTTTCATCTTCGCCCAGTTCAATGGGTTTGGGAATCACTTTCATTTCCTGGAATACAGGTTCTTTTTCTGCAGCAGGTTCTTCTTTGACGGGCTCCGCTTTTTTCGCCATACGGATCATTTCCAGTTCCTTAGGGTCTGCAGGTTTTGTTTCCTGAGGTGTTTCCACTGCTGCCTGTGCCGCTTTTTCTGCAGCTGCTTTTTCCTGCGCTGCTCTCAGCTGAGCTGCCGCTTCTGCCCTTCTGGACATACGCACACCTGCCGCTGCACCTGCTGTAGCCGCAGCCACTTCTTTCACAGGTTCTTCTTTCTTTTCCACAGGTTTCTGTACAGGCTGTGCTCTTCTTGCAGCACCTGTGATATCTGCTCTTGCACGGATCAGGTCTGCCAGTAACAGGTCGATATTCGCATAGCGTTCATCGGCCTTTTTCATGGTCGCCTTTTTGATGATGCCTTCCAGAGAAGGTGTACAGTTGGGATTATACTGACGGATATCAGGCAGTTCATCATTGATATGCATCAGGGCAATAGATACAGAGTTGTTGCCCTGGAAAGGCAGAACACCTGTGATCATTTCAAACATGGAGATACCCAAAGAGTAAATATCACTCTTTTCATCCACATAGCCGCCTCTCGCCTGTTCAGGGGAGAAATAATGGACAGAACCAGCCGCATTGGCTGTTGTTGTCATAGTGGATGCAGTTGCCGCTCTGGCAATACCGAAGTCTGTTACCTTCAGCACACCGTCTGTGCCCACCAGAATGTTCTGGGGTTTGATATCTCTATGTACAATGTGCGCTTTATGAGCCTGACTCAGCGCAGATGCGATCTGAATTGCCACATTGATGGTAGAACGGGAATCGAAAGGCGCTTTTTCCTTGATCGCCTTTTTCAGTGTATCCCCGTGGATATATTCGTTTACGATATAGTTTATATCGCCGTCTTCGCCAACATCATATGCTCTTACGATATTGGGATGGGACAGTCTTGCTGCAGAGCAGGCTTCAGAACGGAAACGTTCGATGAACTCTTCATCGCCCACAAATTCCTCTCTCAGAACCTTCAGCGTTACATAACGATCCAGTTTTTTATCTTTGCCTCTATATACCACAGCCATGCCGCCGGAACCGATTTTATCTAAAATTTCGTATCTGCCGCTCAGGACAGTACCCGGATTCAATAACATCTGTGTAACCTCCTACTTATATCTGAACCAGAATCAGAGAAATATTGTCAAAACCGCCTTTTTTGTTGGCTTCCGCCACCAGCAGTTCTGCTTTTCTTTCCAGATCCGTACGTTTATTCAGGATTTTTGCCATTTCCTCATCCTTTAACATGCCGCACAGACCGTCTGTGCAGAGGACGATGATATCATTTTTCTGCAATGCATGGATCGCTGTATCTGTTTCCACCGTATTTTTAATACCGATGGCACGGGTGATCACATTGCGTTTGGGGTGTGTTGCCGCTTCTTCTTTCGTGATATTTCCCATCTTCACCAGTTCCATCACATAGGAATGGTCTGTGGTCAGAGGGATCATCTCTCTTTTGCGGAAGATATAAGCTCTGCTGTCCCCTACATGGGCAACATACACTTTTTCTTCACGAACGGCTGCCGCTACGATGGTAGTCCCCATTTCCGCAAATTCCCTTGCAGAATTGGACTTGGTGTAGACTTCTTTATTGGCCGCCGCCATGGCACCTGTCATCATATCCAGCATATCTTCCGTCGTCGCATGTTTCATTTCCTTCCAGAAATGAGCAAGAAAGGCTTCGATGGCACTGTTTGAGGCAACCTCTCCGGCATTACAGCCACCCATACCATCCGCTACCAGATATAAATTCTCTGCATGATCTTCCCCTGCCGAGATATAGTATGCATCTTCATTATTCTTGCGACATTTGCCAATATCGCTTATCCCAACTGCTTTCAAGTTCGTCCACCTCCTCTGGTGAATCTTTTTCTTTCTCAGTTATTTTCTGTCTGTTCTTTCATATGGCTTCGTCTGAGCTGACCGCAGGCTGCGTCAATATCGCTGCCCAGTTTGCGTCTGACGGTAGTTTCCACGCCATTTTCATTCAGGATGCCCGCAAAGCGTTTCACCCTGTCAGCAGTACTTTTCACATAGTTTCTTTCTTTTACGTCATTCACAGGAATCAGGTTCACATGGCAGAGCATATCTCTCAGTTTCTTCACCAGTTCCCATGCATGTTCATCACCGTCATTTACGCCGTGAATAAGCGCATACTCGAAAGTGATGCGACGCTTTGTTTTATCTGCATAATCTCTGCAGGCCTGCAGCAGTTTATCCATGCTGTAAACCTTCGCAATAGGCATGGTCTGTGTGCGGATACCGTCATTGGGTGCATGCAGGGAAACCGCCAGCGTGATCTGCAGATCTTCCTCAGCCAGATCATACATTTTGTCCACCAGACCACAGGTGGAAAGGGTAATATGGCGCTGGCCCATGTTCTGACCTTTGGGGTCATTGATGAGGCGCAGGAATTTCACCACATTATCATAGTTATCCAGAGGTTCACCGCTACCCATCAACACAGTACCATGGACTCTTTCGCCGCAGTCCTTCTGGATGGCATAGATCTGGGAAAGCATTTCCCCTGCTGTCAGACCGCGTTCCACGCCGTCCAGAGTAGAGGCACAGAATTTGCAGCCCATACGGCAACCAACCTGTGTGGAAATGCAGACTGTATTGCCGTGTTCATATTTCATCAGTACACTTTCGATGATGGCACCATCGGAAAGTGCAAAGAGGTATTTTCTTGTCCCGTCGATCTGGGAAACCAGTTTTCTGACGATTTCCACACCATTAATGGATGCTGTTTCTGCCAGTTTTTCACGAAGACCTTTGGAAAGGTTTGTCATTTCCTCGAAACTGTCCACCTGTTTGGCATGAAGCCAGTCGAAAATCTGCTTTGCACGGAATTTAGGTTCCCCCAAATCCTTCAGCAGGTTTTCCAGTTCGTTTATATTCATGGATTTGATATCAATTTTCGCCATATCTTAATCCTTTCTTCTCATTCTGGAAATAAAGAAGCCATCTGTTCCTGTTTTGTGGGGCAGCAGCGTAATGTAACCCTGTTCTGCTGTATCCACCTTCCAGTCTGCAGGCAGGAAAGATGTGATATCTTCCGCCTCAAATTCAGGGTGATTTTTCAGGAACCATTCCAGATTCTTTTCATTTTCCTTGCGGCACAGGGTACAGGTGCTGTACACCAGAACACCGCCTTTTTTCACATAGCCTGCCGCATTTTCCAGAATTTCTCTCTGGATCTTTGTCAGGCTGTCGATTTCATTACCATCTTTTTTCAGGCGGATATCAGGCTTCTTGCGCATCAGCCCCAGACCGGAACAGGGCGCATCCACCAGAATACGGTCGAACAGTTCATGTTCATCCTCTTTTTCCGCCGCATCTTTTACCTTACATTCCATCATGCTGATGCCAAGGCGTTCCGCCCCTTCTTCCATCAGTTCGATTTTATGCTCATAAATATCGCAGGAAATCAGGTTTCCTTCGTTTTCCATCTGTTCTGCCGTTGTGAAACTTTTACCGCCGGGCGCCGCACACATATCCATGATGCTTTCGCCTTTCTGAGGGTCCAGAATCTTCACAGCCAGCTGAGAACTTTCATCCTGCACATGGAACAGGCCTTTCTGAAAAGCTTCCAGTCTGCTCAGGTCTGCTGTTTTTGTCAGATGCAGGGCATTTTCGGAAACACGGCCCTCAGCCACTTCCACACCTGCTTTTTCCAGCATTTCTTTCAGTTCTTTTCTGTTTGTTTTCAATGTATTCACACGGATGGTCACATCGGGCGCTTCATTATCAAAGGCGCAGATCATTTCTGCTTCTTCGTAGCCGTAATACGCCATCCACATTCTCACCAGCCACAGGGGATGGGAATATGCCACAGAAAGGTATTCCGCCGTACCTTTTTCAGGCATGGGAATTTCGTTTTTCTGTTTTGCCGCTGTACGCAGAACGCCATTCACAAAGCCTTTCAGGGAAGCATAACCTCTTACGCCTGCCAGTTTTACCGCTTCATTACATGCCGCAGAATCGGGCACTGCCATAAAGTACATCTGATATACTGCAGAACGCATGACTGCCAGCAGCCAGGGCTTCATTTTGTCTGTCTTTGTTTTAGAAAAAGTGTTCAGCACATGGTCAATGTAAATAAGATTTCTCAAAGTACCATTTACCACTTCTGTTACGAAGGCTCTGTCCTGTCTGGACATGGCACCATTCTGTCTGAGTAATCTTCTCAGTGTCATATTGTTATAGGCTTCTTCCGTCATGATTTCCATGAGAGCTTCCGCCGCGATTTCTCTGGGATTGATCTGGATCATTTTTCCATTCCTTCCATTACTCTAGTCATTCTTTCTCAACATAATATTATACGACAAAAAGCCATGCTCTTCAAGGATTTCACCCGACTTTCGCCAAAAAACGTCCCACTTTTCACAACCTTATAAAACGTCAAAAAGGCTAACCCCCTTTCAGGAGTCAGCCTTATCTTTTTTAATCGTCTCTTCTGCCGAAAATAGCAAGCAGGTGAAGCAGTTCCGCAATCGCTGCAAATGCCGCTGCAACATAAGTCATTGCTGCTGCACTCAGTACTTTCTTCGCGCCGCCGATCTCATCGCTTGCCAAAAAACCATCTGCTACCAGCAGATCGATGGCTCTGTGGGATGCATTGAATTCCACAGGCAGAGTGATCAGTGTAAACAGTACAGACAGAGAGAAAAACAGGATACCGATCGTTACCAGCGTGCTGCCGCCGCCTGCAACAAAGAAACCGATCAGGATCAGAGGCATCGCCAGTTTAGAACCAAAGTTTGCCAGAGGCACCAGCATGCTTCTCAGACCCAGAGGCGCATAACCTACATCATGCTGAATGGCATGACCTGTTTCATGAGCTGCAACACCCAGTGCCGCTACAGATGTGCTGTCATATACACTCTGAGAAAGACGCAGTGTCTTTGTTCTGGGGTCGTAATGGTCTGTCAGGTTACCAGCCACACGCTGTACGCTGACATCATAGATACCTGCATTCTGCAGCATCTGTGTTGCCACCTGTGCGCCTGTAAAACCTGCTCTGTTTCTTACTCTGGAATATTTTTTGAATGTAGTGGATACTTTTGTCTGCGCCACCATGGAGAAGATGAACGCAAGGATCACCAGAAAATACATGGGATCCATGCCGTATCCATAGCCATAACCATAATACATAGTTGAGTCCTCCTATCTTATTTTAACAGGACGCCCGTTTCCATGGCATGACCACGCAGATATGCATCAGCCGCCATTTTCTTCCCGCCGCGAGCCTGCACTTCTTTGATGCGCAGGATGCCGTCGCCGCATTTTACCGCAAAGTCTTTCTTTGTGACTTCTACGATTTCCCCGTATGCAGCTTCGGGATATTCTTTGTCTTCTTTTTCCGCCCAGAACATTTTCAGAGGTTCTTCTTCAAAAACAGCGTATGCACCATGACCGGGATACATACCTCTCATCAGATCAATGATTCTCTGGCCTTCCATTGTCCAGTCAATATGACCTGTTTCCTTGAACAGCATAGGCGCATGTGTTGCTTTTGCATCATCCTGAGGGATTCTTTCAATCGTGCCTGCTTCCAGACCATCGATTGTTTCCAGCAGCAGGTCTGCACCGATCACAGCCATTTTATCATGCAGGTCTTCAAAGTTATCTGTGGGCAGAATTTCCACTTCTGCTTTCAGCAGCATATCACCTGTATCCATACCTTTTGCCATAAACATGGTTGTGATACCTGTCACTTTTTTACCATCGATGATGGCACGCTGCATGGGTGCCGCACCTCTGTATTCAGGCAGCAGAGAGCCATGTACATTGATGCAGCCGTATTTAGGCATATTCAGGATATCTTCAGGCAGCAGCTGACCGAATGCTGTAACAGCAATCAGGTCTGCATCGTAGCTGCGCAGTTTTTCGATCATTTCGGGTTCTCTCACCTTGATGGGCTGCAGCACTTCGATACCATGTTCCAGTGCCAGTTCCTTAACGGGAGTGAACTGCATTTTTTTACCTCTGCCCTTAGGTTTGTCGGGCTGTGTCACAACGGCCACAACCTCATGCTTGGTCAGCAGAGCTTTCAGAGAATACACCGCAAAATCGGGTGTACCCATAAAAATCACTTTCATTGGATTTCCTCCTTATTCTTCCACGGGCAGAGCCTTGTCGATATACAGGATGCCGTCCAGATGGTCGATTTCATGGCACAGAGCACGAGCCATCAGTTCTTCACCTTCGATGATGAATTCGTTGCCATCTCTGTCCATTGCTTTTGCTTTTACATAGTTAGGTCTTTCCACGGGTGCATATTTGCCGGGAACGCTCAGGCAGCCTTCATCATCTGTCTGAGAACCGCTTGTTTCCAGGATCACAGGGTTGATCAGTTCTACCAGACCTTCGCCAATATCGATAACAACCACTCTTTTCAGGATACCTACCTGGGGTGCAGCCAGACCAACGCCGTTTGCATCATACATTGTGTCTGCCATATCATCCAGCAGTGTGATCAGGTTGGGTGTGATTTCTTTTACTTCTTTACATGTTTTTCTCAGCACTTCGTCTGTGCTGATACGGATTGTACGAATTGCCATATCTATTCCTCCTGTTTAATACTATCTCCAGAATTTGAACAAAATCAGAATTTCTTCATAAAAATTTCTTAAAAAAGCGGAACCTCAAGAAACTTCGTTTCTTTCGGTCGCTTTGCTCCTCAAATCACAAAAAAGCCAACTCCACACTTCCATGCAAACAATTAATTGATTTCGTTGTCTTTTCCGTGCTTTTCTCCGCTTTTCACGAAAATTATTTTAACATAAAATCCAAGTTTATACAATATTCGTCGGATTCAGTGCCAACTGATATTTCACATTGGATTTTCTGTCTTTTTTCATCTTTTCCACCACAGGCAGTACCAGTTCCCTGAGGGCATCTTCCTCTGCCGCCTTCACGATCAGCTGATAACGATATTCCCCGCGAAATCTGGGTAATGCCGCAGGCACAGGCCCTAATATCATGGCGATACCTTCGCCGTCTGCCTTTGCCAGTTCGCTTGCCAGTTTCTGTGCCGCCATTTCCACTTCTGCTTTTTCTTCTCCCGTCACCAGAATACTGAAAAAACTTGAAAACGGAGGATGACCCATCATCTGACGCATCAGCAC
>JAFZDV010000115.1 GCA_017560955.1 Anaerotignum sp. | reverse complement strand
TTTCCCAACTGGAATCCACAGACGGAATTTACTTCCGTCGAGGAAAACAGGCTGTCGCCTGAAAACTGCTTGCAGTTTTGCACAGGCACAGATCTGTTTATACTTCTGTCCATCTCGTCGAAATATCATTTCGACGAACGAGCTCCGCTCGTATTATTTCCAGAATTCGAAGTCCAGATCGTAAATGTGAACTGTATCGCCTTCCTGGATACCTGCTTCTTCCAGTGCTTCGATGATACCTTTTTCTTTCAGGTATTTCTGGAAGAATGCGAAACCTTTTTCTGTATCGATATTTGTATAACCGATCATCTTTTCTACGCCGACACCGGAAACCACGAAGTAACCTTCCTGGATTTCTTCGATTGTGAAGGGTTCGAAGTCAACCTGCATTTCTGCATATTCTTCGTATTCTTCTTCGAAGATGATGTCTTCGGGATATTCTCTCAGGATCTTACCAACTTCTGTCAGCAGTTCATCCAGACCTTTGTTTGTTGCTGCGGAAATGGGGAATACTTTATAACCCTGAGGTTCATAGATTTCTCTCAGTCTTTCCACATTTTCTTCGGAACCGGGGATATCTGTTTTGTTTGCAGCGATCACCTGAGGACGTTTCATCAGGTCATCTTTATATTCAGCCAGTTCTCTGTTGATTTTTTCGAAGTTTTCCACAGGGTCATCACCTTCAACACCTGCAGCATCCACTACATGGATGAATACTTTTGTTCTTTCAACATGACGCAGGAATTCATGGCCCAGACCAATACCTTCGGATGCACCTTCTACCAGACCGGGGATATCCGCCAGAACGAATTTATCGCCAAATCTGCCTTCTACAACGCCCAGGTTGGGGGACAGTGTTGTGAAGTGGTAGTTTGCGATTTTAGGGTTTGCGTTTGTTACCATGGACAGCAGAGTGGATTTACCTACGTTAGGGAAACCGATCAGACCAACATCGGCAATCAGTTTCAGTTCCAGAATCACATCGTATTCTTTGGATTTTCTGCCGGGTTCTGCATATCTGGGAGCCTGTCTTGTGGGTGTAGCGAAGTGCTGATTGCCTTTACCGCCTTTACCGCCGTAGATCAGGATTTTTTCTTCATTGGGTTTTGTAATGTCAGCCATTACCTTACCGCTTTCTGCTTCACGGATAACTGTACCAACGGGAACTTTGATGATAACATCTTCGCCGTCTTTACCGAAGCAGTTACGTTTGCCGCCGGGTTCACCGGGTGTTGCAGCAAATTTTCTTTTATAACGGAAGTCCATCAGTGTGTTCATGCCGCTTTCGCCAACGAAGATTACGTTGCCGCCTTTACCGCCGTCACCGCCGTCGGGACCGCCGTGTGTGATATATTTTGCTCTGTAAAAGGATACTTTACCGTCGCCGCCGTCGCCGCCTTTTACGTGGATCTTGACTCTATCTACAAACATTGTTTTCTCTCCTTTCCTCTTCTAAAAGAAGACTTCACAGCTTTACAACCAGAAGGCTGCAAACCTGTCAAGCCTTCTTCTTTTATTGATATTGATTGAAAAAAGGCTTCAAATGATATCATTTGAAGCCTCCGCAAATCTTATTCAGCGATTTCGACAGGGTAAACAGAAACCTGTTTTTTATCTCTGCCTTTTCTTTCATATTTAACACGACCATCAACCAGAGCGAACAGTGTATCGTTACCGCCTCTGCCAACGTTTACGCCGGGATGGATTTTTGTGCCTCTCTGTGTGTATAAGATATTGCCAGCCAGTACGTACTGACCGTCTGCACGTTTTGCACCAAGTCTTTTCGCGTTAGAGTCACGACCGTTCTTTGTGGAACCGCCGCCTTTATGTGTCGCGAAGAACTGAAGGTTCAGTCTGAACATGCTTCACACCTCCTCATTTATCAAAGTGAGATACTTCTTGTATTCTAATGCTATATCGGAAAGACCCATGACCAGAGTTTCCAGAAGAAGCTGTGTATCATGATCTTCCATTCCCTCAAGGGGAAACAAGACTTTGAGATAACCGCCGCGTTTTTCATCGATATCCACTTTAAAAGGAACATCAGTGAATTTTTCCACAGCATTCATTGTGTTAAAGCAAAGTACTGTTACTGCAGAACAAACGATATCCTCGCCTGCCGCAGCATATCCCGCGTGACCGGAAATCTCAAATCCGCAGATTTTCTGATTTTTGCGATAAATCCTAGCTTTAATCATGACAGATTACAGGGATTTGATCTGCAGTTTTGTGAAAGGCTGTCTGTGGCCTTTTTTCTTGTGGAAGCCTTTTTTGGGTTTGTATTTGTAAATAACAACCTTTTTAGCTTTACCGTCGCCGATTACTTCTGCTGTAACCGCTGCGCCTTCAACGTAAGGAGCACCTACTTTGATATCGCCTTCTTTAGCCAGAACCAGAACTTTGTCGAATTTGTATTCGGAGCCTGCTTCTACAGCCAGTTTTTCAACTGTGATGATATCACCTTCGGATACTTTATACTGTTTACCACCTGTTTCGATAATTGCGTACATGTTGACACCTCCTCGCAATTTTACTCGCTGAATACGGTAACCGGAGCCTCTCTCCGATTTTCTAGAACCTCTTCACGCGGCTGAACATACTCCAGTATATTACCACAACAGGACATTCCTGTCAACAAATTTATTCTAATTTTTCACCATTTTTTACTGATAAATACGCGGTTTCGTCGCCTTTTTCCTGTAGTAAACGGAGCAAGAGCGAATGTCCTTCCTTGGTCATACACTTCCCTGCAGAAGCCTGGATCTGATATGCCTGACGAAGGGTAAATTCCGCCTTATCCTGACTGCCCGCTTCGGCATAGATGCGTCCTGCCCTGTCGCAGAGTCTGCCGAACTCCAGTGTGAACATGCCATCTTTCGCACCGATATACAACACGCGGTCAAGAAGTGTTTCTGCATCCTTTTTATGGCCCAGTTTCGCATGGAGGGATGCTGTTTTCAGCAGTGTTTTTGCAAAGGCCTTGCTTTCCCCTTCTTTATTGCGAATGGAAAGTGCCAGAGCGCTGTAATATTCCACAGCCTTCTGATAATCCAGAGAGCCACCCTTGCCTTCCGGTTTAGGAGGCAGTTCTTTTATGATCTCCTCGATCTTTTCTGCCAGAAACATCCTTCTGCGGTTTTCGTATCTTTCATTCATGGGAATACCGCTGCGTTTCTGTTTTGCTTCCGCCTCTGCAAAATAAGCCTCTGCTTTTTCTTTGTTATCCGCCATTTTGTAGCAATATGCCACAGCCAGCAGATTATTCGCCGCCTCCAGCTGTTCTTCCGGTGTTTCTTCGAAGTTCACATCATTCTTTTCCTGATACAGGCGAATGGCTTTTTCGAAATTCTGCTGTTTTGTGCAGACACGAGCCAGATATTCCAGTGTATTCAGATACAGCGGATTGTCTTCATCCAGCATTTCTTTTCTGATTTCTGCTACTGTTTCCAGTGTTTCCTCCGCTTTCGCCAGTTCTTTTCCTGCTTCGTAGATCAGACCCAGTTTTTCCAGCGCTACCGCATAACGGGGATGGGCTGTGCCAAAGCGGTTTTCCATGATTTCCGCCGCCTCTTTACACAGTTCCACAGCTTTTTCAAAATCGCCCTGCTGTCTGTAAATCTCCGCCAGAAGGTGCATATTCCAGATATACATGCCGCTTTCACTGTCACCACATTCTTTTCGCAGTTTCAGGGCCTCCTGCACATGCAGGCTGGCTTCTGTATATTTTTTCTGCTTTTCGAACAGTTTGCCCATGGCCGTATAAGCATCCGCACAGTTGATGCGGGCAGATTCTTCCGCTTTACGGATTTCCAGTGCCTCCTGATAACAGCGAAGGGCCTCATCCTCTTTCTCCATTTTTTCATAGAGATTGCCCAGACTCATCAGACAGACTGCCACCTGCTGGTCTTTTTCCCCCAGCAGTGCCTTTTTCTGGTTCAGCGCCTTCACATTCAGTGCCAGCGCCTTTTTGTATTCTTTTTTGCCTGCATAGTCCACACTCAGGTTGTTCAGGGCATCCGCATAGAATGTATGCTCCTTGGACAGCATTTTTTCCACCAGTTCCAGCACTTCTCTGTGGATCTCAATGGCTTTATCAAACTGATCTGCCTTACAGCAGATAGCCGCCAGAGAATTCAGGCTGTTCATAAAATCCAGATGGTTTTCGCTGAACAGTTTTCTGCGGATGGCAACGGCTTTTTCGCAGTATTCCACCGCCAGATTCAGAAGATTTGCTTTTTCACAGGCAGAGGCCAGTGT
>JAFZDV010000114.1 GCA_017560955.1 Anaerotignum sp. | reverse complement strand
TAAGTCTGTCCCCCTATAAATATATCTTTTAGGTAATATAAGCCCATACAATATTATGTTACAATGAAAATCAAGGAAATTCAACTGAATTTCGACAATTTTTTCAGTTTCGTCATTATTTTCTCTTTTCGATCCAGCCTTCGATCACTGTCTGTCTTGCTCTTGCCACAGCCAGCACTTCTTCGGGCACATCTTTTGTGATGGTAGAGCCTGCTGCGATGTAAGAACCTTTCTTCACAGTTACGGGTGCAACCAGGTTTGCGTTGCAGCCAACGAATACGCCGTCTTCTACTACTGTGCGGTGTTTTTTCTTACCATCATAGTTTACCATGATGCTGCCGCAGCCGAAGTTGATCTTTTCACCTGCATCTGTGTCACCGATGTAAGCCAGATGAGGAATTTTTGTACCATTGCCGATGTTGGAGTTTTTCACTTCAACAAAGTCGCCTACTTTTACTTTGTCGCCAATATGACAGTTAGGGCGGATATACGCAAAGGGACCTACTGTTGTTTCGTTGCCGATTTCAGATTCGATGCCTGTGGATGTCTGGAATGTTACGCCGTCACCCAGTTTCATGTCTGTCAGTCTGGAGTTGGGACCAACTTCACAGTCTTCACCAATGATTGTATTGCCTTCGATCACACAACCGGGCAGGATCACTGTATCTCTGCCGATCACAACATCGCTGCCGATGTATGTGTTTGCAGGATCAACAATTGTAACACCGTTTTCCATGTGTTTGCGGTTGATGCGGTTTTTCATGATCTGTGCTGCTTCTGCCAGCTGTACACGGCTGTTTACGCCGAAGAATTCATCTGCATCTTTCGCTACAACAGCTTCTACTTTTTTGCCTGTGTTCAGGATCAGTTCCAGACAGTCTGTCAGATAATATTCGCCCTGTGCATTGTTGTTATTCAGTTTGCCCAGAGAGTCTTTCAGGTCTTTACCATTGAAAATATAGATACCTGTGTTGATTTCGTTTACCAGTCTTTCTGTTTCGGAAGCATCTTTGTGTTCCACAATACGCTGGAAAGAACCTGCATCATTTCTCATGATTCTGCCATAGCCTGTGGGATCTTCTACTTTAGAAGAAACAACAGTTACACCGTGGCCTTCTTCTCTGTGTACTTCCACCAGTTTTGCCAGTGTTTCGCCTGTAATCAGGGGAGTATCACCGTACAGGATCATCATATCGCTGTTTTCATCGATGAAGTCGCCAGCCATCATAACTGCATGGCCTGTACCCTTCTGTTCTGCCTGCAGAGCAAAGGAAACACCTTCGGACTTGATGCCTTCTTTTACCATTTCTGCTTTATGGCCAACCACAACACAAACTTCTCCTGCGCCGCAGCCTTTTGCAGTTTCGATCACATAGTCCACCATGGATTTATTGAGAATTTCATGGAGTACTTTAGGTTTTTTGGATTTCATACGGGAGCCTTCGCCGGCTGCCAGAATAATCGCTTTCAGATTTTTCATATATTTTTTCCTCCTCCGTCAAAATTTGACGCGAATGTTTCGATCAGAATTGTATACACAACTTATTCAGTATCTCATTTTTCTCCATAAAATTCAATATACGGTTTTACTAAAAAACATTGTATAACGCAAAAAAAGAGTGGATAAATCCACTCTTTTTCTTGTTTTCATTTACAGTACTGTGCCTTTTTTCAGAACAGCGGGTTCTTCCACGGAAGCACCGATCACTTTCTGACCAGCAGACAGAACGACATCTTTATCCAGAATTGCGTTTTCAACTACGCAGCCTTCGCCGATCTGAACGCCTTCCATCAGGATGGAGTTTTTCACAACTGCGCCTACGCCTACGCGAACTTTACGGAATACTACGCAATGTTCCACTTTACCATCGAAAATGGAGCCGCTGCCTGTGATTGTATCTTTTACATCCGCACCTCTGTTGAATTTTGCAGGAGGTTCATCTTTAGGTTTTGTAGCGATGTAAGGATATTCACTTACGAAATGATCTCTTACTTCTTTGTTCAGGAAGTCCATATTTGCCGCAAAATATGCTGCTGTGCCTGCACCAACAGAATTCCAGTAGCCATTGTATTCATAGCCATAGATCTTCAGTGTAGGGATGAAACGGATAATGATATCCTTAACCAGATCATATTTGCCTTCAGGGATCGCCTGTTCCAGCAGATTGATCAGCAATGTTCTGGAGATCACATAGATACCCAGAGATGCATTTTCAGATTTAGGCTGTGCGGGTTTTTCTTCAAAGCCCATCAGTCTGCCGTCTTCAGCAACTTCCATAACACCGAATTTGGACAGATCCTTACCAGCCATATTCTGGTATACAACAGTGATATCTGCGCCTTTTGCAACGTGTTCTTTGATCACTTTCTTGTAATCCATTTTGTAAATGGAGTCACCGGATGTGATCACAACATACTCTTCGTTGCTGCGTTTCAGGAATGTCATGTTCTGATAAATGGAGTCCGCTGTACCACGGAACCATGTGGAACCTTCTTTGCTTGTGTAAGGTGTGAATACAAACAGACCGCCCTGTTTTCTACCGAAGTCCCACCATTTGGAAGACATCAGATGGTCTCTCAGGGAACGGGAGTTGAACTGTGTCAGCACAGCAACCTTGCCGATACCGCTGCTGGACATATTGCTCAATGTAAAGTCGATGGCACGATAACAGCTGCCGATAGGGAGAGCCGCCGCCGCTCTATGGTCAGTCAGAGCACCCAATCTGCCGTCATTGTTACCGCCTGCCAGAATAATACCGATTGCTTTCATGGCTTACACCTCCCTGATTACAGATTTACCGCTTGCCAGTTTACCGTCGGGATAGTCTGCAGCAACTGTTGCACCGGAAATTACACAGTTTTTACCCATTACAACGCCATCGGGAACGATGGAGTTCATGCCCATAACTGTGATGCCTGTATTGTAGATTGCAGGTTTCAGTTCGTTGGGAACATCTTCGCCAACGCCCATCTGCACGTTTTTACCGATCTTACATTTTTCATCGATGACACATTTGTCAACCAGAGAACCTTCACCGATCACTGTGCCTGCCATGATGATGGAATCTTTTACAACTGCGCCTTTTTCAACGATAACGCCAGGGCCCAGGATAGAGCTGTAAACTTCACCATAAACTTCACAGCCGTCGGACAGCAGGGATTCTTCTACTTTAGCATCTGCTGCTGTGTACTGAGGAGGCTGATGGTCGCTGTTTGTGTAGATTTTCCAGAAATCTTCATACAGGTCGAATTCAGGCAGAGTACGGATCAGATCCATGTTGGATTCCCAGTAGGACTGGATTGTACCAACATCTTTCCAGTAACCCTGGAATCTCCATGCGTACATGGGCTGGCCTTCTTCCAGCATTTTAGGGATAATGTGTTTACCAAAGTCACTGTCGGGATGGATAGAGTTATCTTCGATCAGTGCTTCACGCAGTCTGTCCCATGTGAAGATATAGATACCCATGGAAGCCAGATTGCTCTTAGGATTCGCGGGTTTTTCTTCGAATTCGTAAATTTTGTCGCCTTCTTCAGTATTCATGATACCGAAACGGCTTGCTTCGTCCATAGGAACTTCCATAACAGCGATTGTTGCTGCTGCGCCTTTTTCCTTATGGAATTTCAGCATTTCAGAATAGTCCATTTTGTAGATATGGTCACCAGACAGGATAACTACATATTCAGGATCATTGTTATCGATGAAATCGATGTTCTGATAGATCGCATTTGCTGTACCGTTGAACCATTCACCGGAATCACCCACTTTTACGTGAGGAGCCAGGATTGTAACGCCGCCGTTCTTTTTGTCCAGATCCCAGGGAATACCGATACCGATATGCTGGTTCAGACGCAGAGGCTGATACTGTGTCAGTACGCCTACTGTGTCAACGCCGGAGTTGATACAGTTGCTCAGAGGAAAATCGATGATACGATAACGACCACCGTAGGCTACTGCGGGTTTTGCTACTTTTCTTGTTAAAACCCCCAGACGGCTGCCCTGACCGCCTGCCAATAACATTGCAATCATTTCTTTTTTACGCATATTGTTAACACCCCTTCTTTCCAGGTTGTATATATGTACCAAAGTACCATACTTCGATGCATATATTATAGCACAAGCACAACAATATGCAAATGGATTCCTCGAAAATATTTACCAAAATTCATCAAAAACAAACGAGTTTTTGCTCGTTTTTTGCACTAATTTGATAGTTTTCTTGCATTTCTCAAAGACTGATTGGTCTGTTTTCTGTGTAAAATAGAGAAATAACCCCTGAAGTGATTGCCATAGAGAATTCTGTATACTATAATGATATATGTATAAGTATCTGAAAATATAAATTGTAAGAAAAACCCATTTCATAGAAATTGAGGCGAATATAAATGACAACATTCAAAAACGCAAAACATGTTTATTTTATCGGCATCGGCGGCGTAAGCATGTCCGGTCTGGCAGAGATCCTGACTGACCGCGGCTTCCGTGTTTCCGGCACAGACATCAAGGAATCTCCTGTAACAAAACATCTGGAAAACCTTGGCATCCATATCAATTATGGTCACAGAAAAGAAAACATCACAGACGATGTGGATCTGGTTGTTTACACAGCAGCGATCCACCCCGACAACCCCGAACTGGTGGCAGCCAACGAAAAAGGCATCCCCCTCATGGACAGAGCCCACCTGCTGGGTGAGATCATGGGCGAATATGCCAACTCTATCGCTGTAGCAGGTACTCATGGTAAAACCACAACAACTTCCATGGTTTCCGAGATCCTGCTGGCGGCAGAAACAGACCCTACTATCACAGTAGGCGGCATCCTGCCTACTATCGGCAGCAACCTGAAGATCGGTCACTCTCCCTTCTTCGTAGCAGAAGCCTGCGAATATTTCGACAGCTTCCTGCAGTTCAACCCTAAGGTCGGTGTTATCCTGAATGTGGAAAGCGACCATCTGGATTACTTCGAAGATCTGGCACACATCCGCCGCTCCTTCCATGCGTTTGCACAGCGCGTACCCGAAGACGGCGTTGTCATCATCAATCAGGAGATCGATGATGTGGAAGAACTGATCACAGAACTGGGCTGTATCGCTGAAACTTTCGGTATGCAGGACGGTGCTGTATGGCAGGCAAAAAACATTGCCCATGAAGCCGACGGTACAAATACCTTCGATGTATATTACAAGGGCGAATATTTCGGCCCTATTCACCTGCAGGTACCCGGTGAACACAATATCATGAATGCTCTGGCATCCATTGCATCTGCGCACTATCTGGGCATTTCCCCCGAAGACTGCAACAAAGGTCTGCTGCACTTCGGCGGCACAGAAAGAAGATTCCAGCGCAAAGGTGTGAAAAACGGCATTCAGGTCATCGATGACTATGCTCATCATCCCACAGAAATCAAAGCGGCGCTGGCAGCAGCGAAAAAAGTACAGCACAACAAAACATGGTGCGTATTCCAGCCCCACACATACAGCAGAACAAAATTCCTGTTTGATGAATTCGGTGAATCCTTTGATGAAGCAGATGAAATCATCATCGCAGACATCTTTGCTGCAAGGGAAGCCTTTGATGAAACGATTTCTGCGGCTATGCTGGCAGAAAGAGTGGCACAGGCAGGCAAATCTGCAAGATATGTTGGTGACTTCGATGCCATCCGCGCATATCTGGAAGAACATTGTCAGGAAGGCGACCTGCTGATGACAGTAGGCGCAGGCGATGTATTCAAAATCGGCGAATCTTTCCTGAAATAAGAAGTAAAAAAATAAAGTCCCGACTAAGTCGGGACTTTTTCTTTTTATTCTGTAGGGAAGATCACTGTACTTTCCAGTTCACCTGTCTGTTCTTTTTCTTCTGCCTGCATCACGATTGCATTCTGCTTTGCTTCTTCCGCTTCCAGTTCTTTTCTTCTCTTATGTTCATCAAACAGCATGAACAGCGCCAGGAACCAGCATACGAAACCAATGAATTTCAGCATTTTTGCTTTTTTCTGTTTATCCATTTTCTATTCTCCTCTTATTTATGATAGGGTTCATTTCTCTGAATACGTTCGGAGCGATAAATCTGTTCCAGCAGCACCACACGCATCATCTGATGGGGGAATGTCATCCTGGAAAAGCTCAGGGCATAATCCGCTCTCTGCATGACCGCAGGAGACAGACCCAGAGAACCACCGATGATGAATACCATATGACTGACACCGCTGACACCTTTTTTCGCCATAAAGTCCGCCAGTTCTTCGGAAGAAAGCATCTTCCCTTCTACCGCCAGCGCCACCACAAAGGCATCATCCTTCACATTTTTCAGGATACGCTGACCTTCTTTGTCCTTCACTTCCGCTTCCTGGGCAGGGCTCATAGTTTCGGGGGCTTTTTCATCT
>JAFZDV010000113.1 GCA_017560955.1 Anaerotignum sp. | reverse complement strand
TCTGCAGTCAGCTGATGGCAGAAGCAAAGGAAAAAGCGGTTGATTTCGTCATTTTCCCTGAAATGACACTGACAGGCTTTACCCTTGCCCCCGAAACATACGGCGAAGACAGAGCAAACAGCCCTTCCATCAACTTCTTCAAGGAAGAAGCAAAGAAAAACGGTGTTGCAGTCTGCTTTGGTCTGCCTGTTTACGAAAATGGTGTTGCAACCAACCACTGCATCTATCTGGATGAAAACGGGGAACAGCTGGCGGACTATGCAAAGATCCATCCCTTCTCCTTCGGTGCCGAAGCGGAGCATTACATCGGCGGCAGCGAACTGCAGTTCTGCGAAGTAAAAGGCGTGCCCATTTCTCCTCTGATCTGCTATGACCTGCGTTTCCCCGAACCTTTTCAGGTTCTTTCCGAAAAAAGCAAAGTCATCACCGTCATTGCCAGCTGGCCTACACCCCGCAGGGAGCACTGGATGACATTACTGAAAGCCCGTGCCATCGAAAACCAATGCTTTATCATCGGCGTAAACCGCAGCGGCGACGGCGGCGGTCTGTCCTATAACGGGGACAGCATGGTCATTTCTCCTCAGGGTGAAGTATTGGCCCACATGGATGGCGGCAGCGGCATTGCTGTTGTGGAGATCGACCTTGCTGAAGTGGATGCTTACCGCAGCACTTTCCCCGTAAAAGCAGACAGAAAGCCCGAATTGTACCATGCCCTCTGGAAACAGCACCACGCAGAATAAGAAGGTGTTTTACAGATGATGGACAAAATCATAAAACTGAGACATGATCTGCACAACTGTGCGGAGATTTCTGGAAAAGAAGAAAAAACGAAAGCCCTTCTGATGGACTTTCTGAAAGAACATACAACACTGGAACTTCACCCCTGCGGAGAAGGCTTTTACGCCGCCCACAGGGAAGAAAATACAACGAAACCTGCTATGGCTCTCCGTGCAGATTATGATGCTCTGGCCATGCCTGACGGTACGGCAAGCCATCTCTGCGGTCACGACGGCCATGCAGCCGCCCTTTGCGGCGCTGCCCTGATGGCAGAAGAAAAAACTTTCGGCAGAAATATATTTTTCCTGTTCCAGCCTGCAGAAGAAACAGGCGCAGGTGCAGGCCCCTGCTGTGAACTGTTCCAGAAAGAAACTGTAGACGAAATCTACGGTACCCATAACCTGCCCGGACTGCCTTTGGGTCAGGTGACTACCCGCCCGGGCACATTTGCCTGCGGTTCCTTGGGGCTCACATTGCATTTCAAAGGAAAGCCTGCCCATGCAGCATATCCCGAAAACGGCATTTCTCCTGCAGAAACTGTGGGGAAATTGCTATGCGAAATCCCCAATTTGTCTTCTGCAAAAAAAGATAGCGGTATGACATTATGCACGGTCATCGGTGTGGAAATGGGCGAAAAAGCCTTTGGCGCAGCCGCAGAAAAAGCAGAGATCTGGCTGACAGTAAGAGCAGAACATAATAGCGACTTACATACATTGCGCGAAGCCATTCTGGCACTTTCCAGAGAACTTTCCGAAACCTACCATCTTGACTTTTCTTATGAAGTGCAGGATGTTTTCCCTGCCACGGAAAATACTCCTGAAAAGGCAGAAAAAGTGCTTTCTCTTTTCAACGGCACTGTATTGGAAGTGCCTATGCGCTGGAGCGAGGACTTCGGCCATTATCTGAATCATTGCAAAGGAGCCTTTTTCGGCATCGGCGCAGGCGAAAATCACCCGCCTCTGCATACAGAACATTATGCATATCCCGATGGCCTTCTTCAGCCCACCATGGATATCTTTTTCAAACTGATGGATTCCTGATGTTCCATCATAGAAAACGGAGTAACAGTATGAACCAACAACCGACATCCGTCGTATCCACAAGAAATTATCATATCGACAACATCAAAGGTGTTCTGATCCTTCTGGTCGTCTGCGGGCATCTGCTCAGTACCCTGCAGGATATGGATTCCACCTTCGCCATCGGCGTCAGAACCTTCATTTACTTTTTCCACATGCCCGGGTTTATCTTCATGTCCGGCTATCTGGCAAAAGGCTTTCTGAAAAAGGAATATAAAGGCGAAAAACTGCTGTCTTACGCATGGCTGTATCTTCTCTTTAAAAATGCCATCGATCTGGTACATTTTATTTTCCGTCGGCCATATTTCGCAAACGGCGCCCATACATTGGAACTGGTCATCATCGTGGCATTATTCTGCTTCGGCATCTGGCTATTATCGCAATTATACAGCCGCTTTTCTGCCTTCCAGAATGGATTTATCTTGCTGGTAGTCGTTTATTCTCTGCTGAAAACAAATGTGCTGACCGTCGGTGCGGCACCATGGTATCTGATGGCTCTCATCTGGTTCCATATCATTGTTTACCTGACCAGAAACATGCAGCCGAAATATGTATTGGCAGCAGCAGTCCTGCTATCCGCCTTCATCAACTATCAGGATACAGTCGGAAAATTTCTGACTCTGTCCCGTGCAGCAAATTTCCTGCCCTTTTTCCTGCTGGGCTTTTACTTAAAAAGGGAACATTTTGAAAAAATCGTGAATCATCCAAAATGGAAACATTTCCTTTCCATTCTGTTCCTGATTTCTGCCGTGGTCATCACCATCAACGGCAGAGCAGTCAGCAAATGGCTGGGTGTATTTTTCTATGGTGTTTCCCCTTACAGCAAACTGCTGAAACTGGGCGAATGGTATTATAACATCGCTCCCCTGACCTGCATCCTCTGGATGGCAGTGACAGTTGTTATTCTCTTCGGTCTGTTTGCTCTTTGCCCCAGAAGAAAAACTTTCCTTGCGAAACTGGGCAGAAATACCATCGGTATTTACATCCTGCATCGACTGTTCAAGGATTTCCTCATTTACGGCGGTTTTTACGATATCCTCAGTAAAAACGAATATCTTGGTGTCGGAGAGACGCTGCTCGTTTCCCTGCTTCTGACTGTAGTGTTCGGTACAGATTTCTGGGCAAAAACCATGAACAAATTAAGTGTAGTTCATGCTAAATGGATGTATAAAAAGGATTATCAAAAAGATTAAGAAAGGTGTCTGATATATATGATCAAT
>JAFZDV010000011.1 GCA_017560955.1 Anaerotignum sp. | reverse complement strand
CTTTTTAACTTAAATGTATTCCAAAAGACAGGGGGTTTATGTTTTTATTGTGTTGTTTGTGTTTTCGGTGTTTCTTCTGTTGACTCTGTTTCCTTTTTGGTCAGCGTGATGACGACTTCGCTGCCTTCATCCACAGAAACACCATACTTCGGATCCTGAGCGGTTACTACGCTGTTACCGATCTCACCTTCAAAGACGACCTCAAATCCTTCTTCCGACAGGATAGAAACAGCATCACTGTAACTCTTGCCCATGACATTCGGTACTTTTATCGTACCGCTGTCATCTTCCGTTTTCGCTACATAGAGGATGACTTCACTGCCAACTTCCACTTCCGTACCGGCCTTCGGCACCTGATTTGTAATGGAATTACCTGTACCGACAACCTTATAGTTCAGGCCGCGGCCTTCCAGATCCATCGTCACATGGTAAGTGCTGCTGCCAACATAGTCTGGCATTTTGATCGTCTTATCCTTTGTCAGAGTTGCTGTGTCATCTGTTGCTTCTGTAGGCTCCAGATTCTTATATTTGATGATGTTTTCCATCAGCTGTTTTGTCATTGTTGCAGTAGTCTGTACGCCGTCTGCATAGCCTTCAGGCAGATGGATGACGGAGAACACCAGATACTGAGGATTTTCCGCAGGGAAATATGCCATATGAGTCAGTGTCCACAAGTCATTACGTGCACGGTTACCCTGTTCGGCAGTACCTGTTTTACAGCCGATAGAATAGCCGGGGATAGCAATTTTCTTCGCTGTACCATGGTCTACTGTTGCTTTCAGAGCTGTGCGAACATAGTCAGATGTTTTCTGAGAAATAACTTTTCTTGTCACTTCTGTATCCTGTTCCATCACAACAGAACCATCATCATCCACGATCTGAGATACCACATAGGGTTTCACCAGATTACCACCATTGATGAGGGCAGAGAATGCTGTTGCAGTCTGGATGGTCGTACTTGTGAAAGTCTGACCGAAAGCGATTGTTGCCAGTTCAGTAGGGCCGATGGCAGATTTATCATGCAGCAGACCTTCCGCTTCACCGGGCAGGTCGATACCTGTTTTCTGACCAAAGCCAAATTCTCTCTGGTATTTGTACAGTTTTTCAGGGCCCAGCTTCTGAGCGATCTGAATGATACCGGGGTTGCAGGACTGTGCCATGATGTCTTCCACTGTTACAGTACCGTGACCACTCTTCAGGTGACAGCCGATTTTTCTGTCCGCAACAGTAATGCTGCCGCCGCAGTAGAATGTAGAATTCTTTGTGATAACGCCCTCTTCCAGTGCTGCCGCTACAACCAGAGGTTTGTAAACAGAACCGGGTTCAAAGGCATCGCTCAGGCAGAAGTTTCTCCACATATTGTTCAGATAAGCACTCTTATCTTCATCCGTCATTGCATTCCAGCCTTCTGTAAAAGCTTCATCAGAAAGTGCCAGAGGTTCGTCAGGGTCATTCAGGTCAAATTTATTGGCAGAAGCCATGGCATAAATCTCACCTGTATTAGGGTTCATAACAAGGGACGCCACATTGTCGGAAGGCCACTGCGCCATGCTTTCCGCTACAGCTTCTTCCGCATACTGCTGAATGGTATAGTCCAGCGTTGTTACGATCGTGCTGCCATCTTCCGCTGCATAGTCCTGATAAGTCACCGTATCCGCACCCTGATAGAGAATAAAGGAACGGCCGGGGATACCTGTCATTTCTTCGTTGTAATAACCTTCCAGCCCCCATGTGTTGTTGAAGCCGATGAGGTGGCACGCCAGTGTTTTCAGTGGATAGGAACGCTTACTGGTCTGTTCGAAATAAACACCCAGCAGGTCTTCTTTTTCCAGATCTTCCTTCACACTTCTTTCCACACTTTTCACCAGATACTTCCAATGGGAAGGGGTATTGATCTTATTTGTAGCAGGATCCAGCGTGATATGATACTGCAGATCTTCCATTTTCAGTTCAGGGAAAAACTTGCACAGAGTTGTAAAAGTTTTCTTTGTTTCTTCGGGATCATTTTCCTCATACAGCTGCAGAGGATCCAGCACGATATTATATACCGCTGTAGAAACTGCCAGAACCTGTTCGTTTCTGTCAAGGATACTGCCGCGGTTGGCCGCATTGACCAGATCATAACGGTTGATCTGCTGATTTTTTACTGCCTGTTCAAATTCCGCCCCATGGGCTACTTTCCAATAGGCAACCCTGCCGAATAATACCAGCAGCACTGCCATAAACGCAAAAAGAATTAAAGTAAACTTCTGGTTTACTTTAATCCCTCGAGCTTTTCTTCTCATTTATATCAATCCTTCTTCCAGAGATCTGTTACTTTCGTCAGAATAGATGCACCTTCTGCCACATCGTCAGCATTATGCTGTACAGTATAGCTCTGTTTGGGCACATCAATATATACCACCTGATAAGACTGAGGCTCGCTCATACCAAGTCTTTCTGTTGCTTCTGTACGGATATAGTCCATATCCAGCTGTTCTGTCAGTTCTGCTTCCAGAATAGCATTGGAGGATTTCAGATTTTCCAGTTCTGCTTTCTGTTTGCGCAGAGAAACTTCTGCGTTATCAACCAGTACATGCATACCCATAAATGCCAGACAGCCAG
>JAFZDV010000112.1 GCA_017560955.1 Anaerotignum sp. | reverse complement strand
TTTACAACGATCACCTGTGAACCAAACACAACACCTGCCATCGACAACAAAACTGTTGTAGAATATATCGTTTCCAAATCCAAGGAAAAATCTCTGGTAAATATTTATCCTTACGGCAGTATGTCCATTGGCTGTGAGGGGGAAGAAATGTCTGCCATCGGTGAAATGTATAACGCAGGTATCGTTGGCATTTCTGATGGTGACGAATTTACAGACTCTGCGGCATTCCTGAGAAATGTTATGGTATATTCCAAAATGTTTGATCTGCCCATCACGACCCATTGTGAAGACAGAGGCCTTTCTGCAAAAGGTGTTATGAATGAAGGCTATACAGCGGCTTGTCTGGGTCTTCCCGGTATGCCGAGAGAGGCGGAAGAAGTTATTGCGGCAAGAAACCTGAATCTGGCGGAAAGAACAGGTGCGAGACTGCATATCACCCATGTCAGCACAAAGGGTACTGTGCAGCTGATCCGTGAGGCAAAACGAAGAGGCGTAGCGGTGACTTGTGAAACATGTCCCCACTATTTTATCCTGACAGAAGAAGCCATCGGGGATTATGATACACTGGCAAAGGTAAACCCTCCTTTGAGAACAAAGGAAGATGTATATGCTATCATTGAAGGTATCGTAGATGGTACCATTGATGTCATTGCATCCGGTCACAGCCCTACAAACAGAACAGAAAAAGAAAAGGAATTCGAACAGGCGGCTTATGGCATTTCTGCTCTGGAAACAGCCCTTTCCCTGAGTTATACATACCTTGTGGAAAAAGGTTATATCACCATAGAAAAACTGGTGGATATGATGAGCAACAAGCCTGCAGAGATTCTGAAATTATATAACAAAGGTATGCTTGCAGAAGGTATGGATGCCGATATCATCGTTGTGGATTTCATGGAAACCCACACGATCGATCCTGAACATTTTGCTTCCAAAGCGAAATTTTCTCCCTTTGCCGATGAAGAAGTGCGCGGCAAGGTGCTTTATACAATGGTTGGCGGTAAAATGCTGACTTAATGATACAAATGAGGTGTAAATGAATGTATTTGAAACGATTGGACTTACAGGGTTTCAAATCCTTTCCTGAAAAAGTAAAACTGGAATTCAATCCCGGTGTGACGGCAGTCGTTGGCCCCAATGGCAGCGGCAAGAGTAATGTTTCCGATGCGGTACGCTGGGTATTGGGCGAACAGCGTGCGAAAAGTCTGCGCGGCGATAAGATGGAGGATATCATCTTTGCCGGTACGGAAAATCGAAAGGCGCTGGGCTTTGCAGAAGTTTCCATCCTGATCGATAATCAGGACGGCAAGCTGCCTCTGGATTATAGCGAGGTGCAGGTGACACGTCGTGTATTCCGTTCTGGTGAAAGTGAATACCGTATCAATGGTACTTCCTGCAGACTGAAAGATATTCAGGAACTGTTCATGGATACAGGCGTTGGCCGTGAGGGGTATTCCATCATCGGGCAGGGTCGTATCGATGAGATTTTGAGCGCAAAAGGCGATGACCGCCGTCGTATCTTTGAAGAAGCGGCAGGTATCGTGAAATATAAAACCAGAAAAAATGAGGCTGTTCATAAACTGGAAAAAGAACAGCAGAATCTGCTTCGTGTGGATGATATCATCGGGGAACTGGAAGTGCAGGTAGGCCCTCTGGCAGAACAGAGTGAAAAAGCAAAGGAATATCTGCGACTGAAAGAACATCTGAAACAGGCGGAAACAGCGGCTTTTTGCAAGGATGCGGAACGCATCGGTACTCAGCTGGAAAAACTGGAACAGGATGAAATCACTGCAAAAGAACAGCTGGCGGAAAGTACTGCGAAAAGTGATGCCGAAAAGGAAAAGGCTCATTCCCTGCGCGCAAAAGCAGAGGAACTGGATGCCCTCCTGCAGCAGCAGAACGATGAAATGATGGAACTGCGCGGCGAGATGGAAAAGACTGAAGGTGAAATCCGCCTGAGGGAAGAACAGCGCGCCAATGATGCGGCAAACATCAGTCGTATTCAGGAGGAAATGGCTGAAAAATCCAGAAAGCAGCAGGAAAATGCAGCGGAACAGGCGGCCTGTACAAGCAGACGAAATGCTCTGAAACTGGAAATGGACCAGAAGCAGAGCGAACTGGATGCACTGGAGGGAAAATATGCTTCCCTGAATGATGCGCTGACACAGGGCGAAAATAAAGCGGAATCCTTTAAGGATGAAATTTTTGAGCAGATCCGTATCGGTACAGAAGCGAAAGGTGAAATTTCCAAACGCGAAGCCATGAAAACGCAGTTCCTTTCCAGAAAAGAACAGCTGGAAAAAGAAATGGAATATACAGAAAGTCGTCTGCATCAGTTTGGTGTCCATCTGCAGGCACTGGAAAAACAGGAAAGCGACAGAAAAGAACATATCCGTTATCTGGAACAGGAACTGGATGCCCTGGAGCATGACAGAAAACATGCGGCAGAGCAGAAACAGAGAGCAGAATCCAGCCTTTCTCAGCAGGAAAAACGCATTTCTGAAACACGTTCCCGTTTGTCCCTGCTGATGGAAATGGAAAAAGAGCATGAAGGCTTTTACAATAGCGTAAAAAGTCTGCTGAATCTGCAGGATGCAGCGGAAAGAGGTATCTGTGGTGCTGTCGGTCAGCTGCTGAAGGTGGAAGAAGCCTATGAAACAGCTATCGAAGCGGCATTGGGCGGTGCATTGCAGAATGTAGTCACAGAAACAGAAGAAGATGCGAAAGATGCTATCAACTATCTGAAACGCAACAATCTGGGCAGAGCAACTTTCCTGCCGATCACTGCCATCAAAGGCAGACCCCTTGAGGGCAAAAATGCTATTATGGCTGAGGTTGGTGTCATTGGCACAGCCTACGATCTGGTGTCCTTTGATGAAAAATTCAGACAGATCGCCTTGAATCTGCTGGGCCGTATCATTGTGGTAGAAAATCTGGATAAAGCAGTACAGCTGGCAAAAAAATATCGCCATCAGTATAAACTGGTCACACTGGAAGGGGATATCCTGAATCCCGGCGGTTTCATGACCGGTGGTTCTGCTCAGAAAAAAGCCCTGCATGTTTTTGGCAGAAGCAGAGAGATCAGAAATCTGCGTCAGGCGCTGCAGGCGGCAACAGACGAAGCATCCATGATGCGTGAAAGACTGCTGCTGGCCAATGATGACCTGCAGGAAATTGAAGATGAAACGGTTGATAAGAAAATGGAACTGCAGAAGGTCATGGTCACACTGAACAGCGGCAGCGGCGAAAAAGATAAAACCTTTGCAGATAAAAAAGAAGCCGAAGAAAAACTTTCTCTGCTGAAGCTGGAAGAATCTCAGCTGACAGAACAGCTGGATGCGGCTGACAGAGAAATTGAAAACTTCCGTAAAGCAGAAGAGGATTCCCAGAAAGCCATGCAGTCTGCCAGTGAACAGCTGGAGGCTTTCCAGAGCAATCTGAGCGGCGAAAAAGAAGAAAGGGATTCCCTGATGGCGGAAATCACCCAGAAGAAGATCGAACTTTCTTCTGCTGGTCAGAGTGTTTACGGCATGGAGGAAACTCTGCTTCGTCTGCAGGAAGAAGCGGCAGAACTGGAAAAAGAACAGAAAAAAGCAGCGGAACAGGCGGCTTTCTATGAAAAAAATACAGACCTGCGATTAGAACAGCAGGAAGACCTGAAACAGAAGGCAGAGAAGCTTTCTGCGCAGACAGAAGCCCTGCAGAACAGCCTGAATGAAACAGTGGAAGAGAAAAGCCAGACGGCAGAGGCAGCCGCAAAAGCGGAAGAAGCTGCTGCAGAATGGAAGGAAACAGCGGGCAAACTGGAAAATGAAATGTTCCGCATTTCCACCAGAAAGGAAAAACTGGAGGAAGAAAAACAGCGTATTGCTGACCAGATGTGGGAGGAATATGAAATGACTCTCCGTATGGCGCAGGAATATGCGGCAAACCTGCCACAGGATATGGAAAAACGCCCTGTCAGAGAGTGGAAAAATATGATCCGCGAATTGGGGGATGTCAATGTAGGCGCGATCGAGCAGTATAAGGAAGTGAAAGAAAGATATGAATTCCTGACTGCCCAGAGAGCAGATATTCTGGAGGCGGAAGAAAAACTGCGTCAGATCATCGAGGAACTTTCCGTGCTGATGGAAAAACAGTTCAGAGAACAGTTCAAAGTCATTTCTGAGAACTTCTCTCAGGTGTTCCAGGAAATGTTCGGCGGCGGTAAAGCATATCTGAAACTGACAGATACAGAAAACGTACTGGAATCTCCTATCGATATTGTGGCACAGCCTCCTGGTAAAAACCTGCAGAATATGCAGTTGTTGTCTGGTGGTGAGAGGGCATTGACGGCTATCGCTATCCTGTTCTCTATCCTGAAGATGAAGCCTTCTCCTTTCTGTATTCTGGACGAAATTGAGGCGGCGCTGGATGATGCCAATGTCAGCCGCTATGCCCGCTATCTGAAACAGTTTGCGGAAGACACACAGTTTATCGTTATCACCCACAGAAAGGGTACTAT
>JAFZDV010000111.1 GCA_017560955.1 Anaerotignum sp. | reverse complement strand
GTCACACGCCGAAAGCCATTTTCCATGAGCCGTTCCTTCGCATCAAAAGCCAGACGAATGCTTTCCAGACTGCCTCTTGGCTTTTTCAGTTCCCGAAGCCCCTGATCCGTGCGGCAGATGAGCCCCGTTCTTGTCCGCGTGCCGCCCCGAAACCTGAGCCCGTAGCCCTCCCACAATATTTTTTCATTGATGTCTTCCATTTCTATTCCCACGCTCCCCACAGACTTCCTCTGGAACAATCTATGGGAAAAGGCATAAAAAAAGACCACCTTTTCGATGGTCTGAACAGTACAAAAACAGCCTTCTCCGCTTTTCCTGAAAACAAAGAACGGGGCGAACCGACCCGAAGTCAATCCACCCCACCCTATAAAAGATGCGCCCTCAGGGACTCGAACCCTGGACCCACTGATTAAGAGTCAGTTGCTCTACCAACTGAGCTAAGGGCGCACATCTTTAATGCATATAATATTATAGCGCCAACCTTCTCCCACTGTCAACATGTTTCTCACAAAATACATCCGAAACATCAAAAACAATCATACACGTGGGTTTAATATATCTCTCATAAAAATTGTATCCATTGCAACGCAATGGATACAAACAGTCTCTACTTCGCTAACCTTACAGCCAGTTCAGAAAATATGCCATCATCGTAACAGAATAATGCGTGATACACAGTCCCCAGACTGTACGCTGTTTCCGATATATGATGCCAATGACACATACAAGGATCATAGAACCAATCATAAACTCAAAACCTCTGTGGTAATGCAGTGTCGTGAACAGCACGGCAGACAGAAAAACAGAAAGAATATGCGAATACTTCCCCTGAAGAATTCGCATCAGACATTCATGAATGATGCTCTGAGAGAGGATCTCCTGCAGAAGGACAGACAGGGGATAAAGTTTCATCCCTAATGTGAACCTGAAATCAAAGAATGGCTGGCCTTCCGGAAAAAGTCCTGTTCCTCTCCAGATAGCGATCGCCTTTGCCGCGATCATGATCAGACAGGCAGAAAGAGAAAAAATAACATTGGCGAGAACTGGCCCGCGAATATTCCGAAAGGAAAGCCCCATATCGGAAATTTTCAGATCTGTCTTACGTATAGCGATCACACCCAGGATCATTCCTATCCCAAGCAGGATATAGGTCATGGCAAACATTGGAATATAGATACCAAACCTTACCAGTGCAGAATAAAACAATACCCATATTCCGATAACGGCCAGAAGGAGGGAAAAGATAAGGATAGCATCCTCTTTTTCCTTTTTCAGTCGTTCTTCATATGTAATATCCTGAAGGATCAGAAGGATACCATCTGCTGTTTCCTCATCCGACGCCTTCCAATAAGAAGATCTGATATAAAAAACCTGTCGTTCCCCATTATCCCTATAAAAATCAGCTTTTCTGCAAATCAGTTCATGCTTGTTATATAATGCATCCAGAACAGTCTGACACAATTCATCATTGCGCGAATCCATCTGCTGGAGCCACATCCCCGGCAGAGATCTGTTCAGCTGATCTTCTCTCAGACTTAACATATTCTGTGCACTTTTATTCATGTATGCTATGGTCCCATCATGAGTCAGCAGAATCACGCCATCAATGATATTCTCGAATACATAAGGGCCCAGTTTATTCGTTGAGGTGTATGACAATGCAGTCCCTCCTTTATCAGATTTCCATTTTTCTCGTACTATTTTCATGAACTATTTTTATTATGATTATAGCAAGAATACGGGCGTTTTCAACATCCTCCTCTCTGTTCCGCCGCAAACCCTGCATATTTACACCATTACTACACCAATTTAGTCCCTTTACTACACCAACTCTGCTGTTTTATGCAAATCTCACAAAAATGAAAAACAGCAAAAAAACCCTTGAAATCAAGGTTTCTTTGTGCTATTTTGAAAATACAAATATATGGTGATTCTTCGGGGCGGGGCGAAATTCCCCACCGGCGGTGAAAGTCCGCGACCCTTGATATTTACAAAAATGTCTTGGCTGATCTGGTGAAATTCCAGAACCGACGGTTACAGTCCGGATGAGAGAAGAAAATTGGTGCTGTTCAGGCGTTTTTTTCGCATGTTTTTCTGCGTGCCTGCAAACGGTGCTTCTTTTGCGTACGCAATGCCCCTTGGATTTTTCCAAGGGGTTTTCTTATTGCAGCACCAATGACCAACTTAAGAAGAATTCCCGCAGTTTGTTAAGATAGATGTCACTTTTTCAAAAATCTTAAAAATCTGGAGGAATGAAACATGAAAACAAAACAGAAATTCAAAACCCGTGATCTGACTGTCATCGCTATGCTGGGTGCCATCTGCTGTGTGCTGATGCATGTGGACTTTCCACTGCCCTTCATGCCACCCTTTATGAACTTTGACCTCTGCGGTCTGGTAGAACTGATCGGCGGCTTTGCTATGGGTCCCCTGCAGGCATTTGCCATCATCATGGTGAAGATCCTGCTGAAACTGGCAACAGAAGGCACTTCTTCCGCTTTCACAGGGGAACTGCAGAATGTGATGCTCAGCTGTGCTTATGTGCTGCCACCCGTGATCCTGTATCACAGAAATAAAACAAAAAGAACTGCTATGGTGGGTATGACAGCAGGCACAATTTTCTGCAGCATCGTAGCCGTTTTCACAAATCTGTTCATCATCATCCCCTTCTACATGAAGCTGATGGGTCAGGAAATGGGCTATTTCATTCAGATGTGCGCCGAAGCAAACCCCATGGTACAGAATGCGGCCACACTGGCGATCTTCGGCATCATCCCCTTCAACCTGATCAAATGCAGCATCAACTCTCTGGGTGCAATGGTGCTGTATAAACGCATCAGCCCTCTGCTCCACGGCTATGGCTACACCACATATCCCGTGGCAAAAGTAAAAGAAGCAGACGCATAAGGAGGAAATGATATGAAATTCAGCATGGATAAAAACCTTACATTCGAACAGGCAAAAGAACTTTTGTGGGCACAGCTGGGGGACTGGAAGATCATGGCCCTCGCTAGCAGTGTGAATGATTATGTGATGGTCAGAAATGTGAGCTGTCTGTTCTATGACGATAAAATCTGGTTCAAGACCGATAAAAACTTCCGCAAGACCCAGCAGTTATACGAAAATCCCCGTGTGGCTATGTGCGTAGGCGGCATTCAGGTGGAAGGCATCGCCGCAAACAAAGGCCTTGTGGTAGAAGAAGAAGGCAGAGTATTCGAACAGGGCTACAAAAAACATCTCTGGGGCAGTTACAATAAATACAGCCACGAAGATACAGAGATCATCATCGAAGTGACCCCCAAATTCGTAGAAGTATGGGATACCAGCGATGATAACTATGCTTATCAGATCTTCATTGACTTCGACAAAGAGGCCGTGGAAGTCAAGCCATACGACAAAAAATAAAAACAACCTTACTTTTATAAATAAAAAATAACTATTCCCCTCAAAAAAGCATCTGTGGAAAACAGATGCTTTTT